>CAYPKL010000161.1:0-28431 GCA_964411285.1 uncultured Rikenellaceae bacterium | reverse complement strand
TTTAAACCGGTGGCTTGAAATGTGTGAGGCAAAACCTTTTAATTATAATAAAGGTCTGGATGATGAATCCCTCTCCGGAAATGTTAAACCCGATTTTCGAAATCTTGAAGGATCAAATTTTTTCCGTGGCCTTGCTCTTATAGATCTTGCCGGAGCGATGCTTAAGAAAGCATTTGGTAAAGATGCTGTAGCAGTCAGGTTAAATGCAGCAGGACAGGGGGATTATTTACAGGTACATATTGATAATCAAGAAGCTGATCCCTCGCAGGTAAAGCAATTCATCAGAAATGCTTTTTACAAACGATTTGGAATTAACCCCGATCCTGAATTTGTAGATGTAAGTTCAGGAGGCGGAGCAACAGGAGTCACTCTTAGCAGATTTGATTCTTTACCGCAATTAATTTTACAGCTCAAATCGCAGGTTCCTTAAACTATAAAATAAACCACCCAGAAAAAATAAAATTATGATTGAGGAAATGGTTCAGATTGCCAGAAGGATAAAAGAGATACGGGAAATATCCGAAATCTCCCCTGACGCTATGGCCAGGAATTTAGATATCTCTACGGAGCTTTATCAGAATTATGAAAGCGGAAACTACGACATTCCCGTCGGGGTTATTATCAAAATAGCTCACTGGTTCAACCTGGAGCTTCCCATTCTTCTGGGCGGAGACAATCCAAGAATGCATGTATATGGAGTAGTGCGAAAAGGAAAAGGACTGAATCTTGAACGAAGGAAGCAGTACAGGTATGAGAACCTTGCCTACAATTTTATGCATAAAAAAGCTGAACCTTTCATGGTCACAATAAGCCCCGACCTTAACAATGAACCATCCGAGTTCAATTCACACCCGGGCCAGGAATTTAATTTTGTGATAGAGGGTGACATGATGTTAAATATCGATGGACATGAAATTATTCTGAGTGAAGGCGACTCAATATATTTTGATTCAGGGTTTAAACATAAAATGAAAGCTTTGAACAGTCAACAGGTAAAATTTCTTGCAGTTGTAATATAAAATCTTTACGATCAAATGATGCTCGACAAATTTCTATCAAGGGTGGATTTCAGCTCTTACGAAGATTTTAAAGAAAACTTCGAAATAAAAATTCCTGAAAACTTCAATTTTGCTTACGATGTTGTTGATGCGATTGCCGGCATCACTCCTGACAAGGTTGCAATGGTTTGGGCTAACGACAAGGGAGAAGAGGCGACATTCACATTTGCTCAGATGAGATCCTTCAGCAATAAAGCTGCAAATTTCTTTTCGAATGCCGGAATCAGGAAAGGTGATCCGGTTATGCTAATCCTGAAAAGAAGGTATGAATTCTGGTTCTGCACTCTTGCCCTGAATAAGATAGGTGCAATTACAATACCGGCAACACACCTGCTTACGGTAAAAGATATTATCTACAGGAACAACGCGGCAGCCATTAAAATGATAGTATGTGTTAATGAAAAAGAAACAATAGAGCACGTTGAAGAATCTGAATCTGCTTCACCTTCACTTAAATACAAGGCCGTAATATCAGGAAACTACTCCGGGTGGCTGAATCTTTCGGAAGGAATTGACAACTGCTCTGAAAATTATGAACGGTCGTCCGGAGATAAGAGAACTATAAATGAGGACACAATGCTGCTCTATTTTACATCCGGAACAACCGGTATGCCAAAAATGGTCATCCATAGTTTTACTTATCCGCTGGGTCATATTCTTACTGCAAAATACTGGCAAAACGTCGAAAATAATGGTCTTCATTTCACTATTGCCGATACAGGATGGGCAAAATCGGCATGGGGGAAAATATATGGCCAGTGGCTGTCGGGAAGCGCAGTTATGACCTACGATTATGACGCATTCAATCCGAAAAACCTTCTGGAAGTGATTGAAAAATACAAGGTTGTTACTTTTTGCGCTCCGCCAACAATTTACAGGTTTCTAATTAAAGAAGATTTTTCAAATTACGACCTGAGCCATCTGAAGTATTGCGTGGTAGCGGGAGAACCATTAAATCCTGAAGTATATAAGCAATTTTTCGATTGTACCGGAATCAAGCTTATGGAAGGATACGGACAAACGGAATGTACGGTTGCAGTTGCAACATTTCCATGGATGGAACCAAAACCCGGATCAATGGGCAAACCCTCACCGGGTTATGATATTCAGATAATTGATGAATCAGGTAATCCGTGTGATAGGGGTATAGAAGGACAAATTATAATCAGAACGGCCAAAATCAAACCGGTCGGAATGTTTGCAGGGTACTATAATGATGAAGCCCTCACAAGAACAGTCTGGTCCGATAATATTTATAAGACCGGCGATATGGCATGGTGTGACGAAGATGGGTATTACTGGTTTATTGGAAGATCGGATGATGTTATTAAAAGCTCGGGGTATCGTATCGGTCCTTTTGAAGTAGAAAGTGCACTGATGGAACATCCGGCTGTCGTTGAATGTGCAATAACTGCGGTTCCTGATCCCGACAGAGGTCAGATTGTGAAAGCATCTGTGGTCATATCGAATAAATATCATCCCGGTGATGAGCTTGCCAAAGAATTGCAGGAACATGTTAAAAAGGTAACCGCACCATACAAATATCCAAGGATCGTCGAATTCGTTCAGGAACTTCCCAAAACCATTAGCGGTAAAATCAGGAGGATCCAGATAAGGGAAGAGGATAACACTAACCCGTAAAACAGAAGATTGATTGCTAAATGGCTGACCATTATAATAAAGCGGAAAATGGAAGTTTTTTCATCAGATCTTCATCTTAATAAAATATCTTCGTTACTCATTAAAAAGTATCTGGTAGTTAGATTGCTTATTATCAACAAACTATTAGTAAAAAGAGTTTTCTTAGAAAGAAGTATTATGAATAATTGGTGGAAAATAATTCTAATTTTTGCATTTGTCATTTCGGGGGGATATAATGTATTTGCACAAACAGGCATACCGCTCACAGATACCCTGAAATTCAAGGAGCAGAAAAGTCAGTCTGACATAAATGAAAATGAGCAGAATGCAAAAAACAACAGTAACAGGAAGTCAGGCAATAGTTATGGATCACGGTCCGTTAAAAGAATTAAGAACGGCCGTCCCGATATGAGCCGGGCGAGAGGCGCTCGTCCGCCTTCAATTGTAAGACCATCAGGATCAGGCATCCCAAAAGGTGTGGGTAAGCCTGCCGGGGTAGGCCGGAAAGGAGGAAGATAAAATAGAAAGCAAACCTTATGCTCTCGTCCATATTTCTGACAATTAATAAACTATATTGCCTGCTTCTGCTTCTGATTCTGATCCCCCTTATTGGTTCAGCACAAACCGGCATTAAAACTGCTTTACCGGATAACGATTCATCAAAAACAATATCCCTGGCAAAAAAGCACTCCTTTTATGCAGGGACGGGATATGGGAGTAATATGATCTATCTGGGTTCTACTATCTCGCAAAACCAGCCTTATTTATATGGTAACCTGACTTATGGATTCAAAAACAAACTATACGCTTCTGTTTCTACTGTTCATCTTTCCGGTCTGGATCCGTATCTTACATTTTACATTGGAGCTCTCACCTATAGTCATACTTTCAATTCATGGTTTGATATCGCCGCCGGAGTTTACAGGTACCAGATCCCGGCATCAATTTCAGATACTCTGTTCAGCAACTTCACATACAGCGATCTTACACTTGGTGTTGACTGGAAACTTCTTTATTCAAAGCTTTCATTCGGCGGATTAATATCTGAGGAAAACCAATTTTATTTTCAGCTCCGGAATTCAAGATATTTCAAGACTCCGGAATTCTTCAGAGGTAAGGCAAATGTATCATTTGATCCTTATGTAAATCTTCTTTTCGGTTCACTTTTTGAACTTAAAACAGCTAATGAAACCAGAGTGATAGCTTCATCGCCAGGACGTAAATGGAAGAAAAATACCAGTCAGGGTATTCCGGCAAATACTTCATATTCAAAAAAAATCGGATTGATGGAAGTGGACTTTGGAATTCCTGTTTCTTTAAATACCAACAGGATGACTATTGAAGCTGAAGTCAGTTATACTCTTCCCGCTTACAGTAATCCTGCTTATCCGGTACCTGAAGGTTTTGTTTTTTTGTTGAGTGCCTTTTTCAGGATTTTTTAAATTTACACTGATGAATGTTTTAATTGTTGAAGACGAAAAAAGTCTTGCTGACGAAATAGTTCTATTTCTGAGATCGGAAAATTTCCTGTGCGATCTTGCTTTTACCGGGGCAGAGGCATCAGAAAAAATTGCTGTTAATCTTTATGATTTTGTACTCCTCGATCTGGGGCTCCCTGATTTCAATGGTCTGGATCTTTTAATGGAAGCAAAAAAGAATGGAAGTGAGGCTGCATTTATTATTATTACTGCAAGAGGTGCAGTCGAAGATAAGGTAAAAGGTCTGGATTTCGGTGCTGATGATTATCTTGCGAAACCTTTTGCACTTATAGAACTTCTTTCCCGTATAAATGCCGTGGCAAGGAGAAAATTTAATGTTAGTAACCATGATATAACTCTTGGAGATTTTATTATGGAGATTCAATCACGAAAATTAATCTGCAAAGGGCAGGAGGTGGATCTTACAAAAAAAGAGTTTGACCTTCTTCAGTATCTGGTATTAAATCATGAAAAGGTTGTCACACGGCAGCAGCTTTATGAACATATATGGGGAAATATTCTGGACGATCAGTATGATAGTAACTTTATTGACGTTCATATAAAGAATCTGAGGAAGAAACTGAACCTCCATTCACCCTCTCCCTGGCTGGAAACAGTAAGAGGAGTAGGTTACCGGGTTATCACTTAAAATCAGATATTTTAATCCAAGTAATGATAAATCTGAGAACAAAGCTTGCATTGTTTAACCTTCTGTCAAAGCTTGGTTTCACTGCACTTTTTATAATATTCCTCCCATGGCTGATTGAAAGGATCAACCTGAGACAGGTCGACAATGATCTGATTCAAAAAAGGGAAAAAACAATTAACCTTATTGGGGAAATAGGAATAGAACCTTTTATTAGCTCAGATACTTCAGATGCCTTTGGCAGCTATAATATTCTTAAAGAAGAGTTCATAAGTCTTGAAAGGACTGATACAGTTCCGGACCTCAATTTCATAGAAGTGACGAACAGGTTCATTGAGGATGAGGAAATTACCTACAGAGTCCTTAATTATTCTTTAAGTGTGGATGATCAGAAGTACATGCTCGAAATAGGAAAGAGCCTTGCAACTATTAAGAATGCAAGAAGAAACATCACTAATATAATTCTTCTGTTTTTGCTGTTTTTTATTTTGATCACCCTTTTCACGGATCTTCAGTACACACGGTCAATATTAAAACCTCTGAAAAAGATAACCGGCAAACTCAGCGGTATTTCAAGCCCATCCACTTTTGACACTAATCCGGTAAAAACCACAACATCGGATTTTGCCCGGCTCGATGAGGTGCTCTGCGACCTGATGATTCAAACAGAGGAGTCATTCAGGAAAGAAAAAGAGATTACTGTAAATATCTCACATGAGCTTCTGACTCCTGTTTCCATACTGAGAAGCAAGCTTGAGAACATGCTCCTTATGGGAGATGCAGGACCCGGAATGTCTGCCAGAATTGAAGAATCTTTAAAAACCCTGCATCGCCTTCAGAGCCTTGTAAATTCATTATTATTAATTGCCCGTATTGAAAGCAACCAGTATATTCTGGGGGATTCTTTCTCTGTTAAAGAATTATTAAGTGAAATAATTTCTGAACTCAAACCTATTGCTGAGGACAAGAAGGTAATTCTGAAGGAAGAAATGAGGCATGATTTACAATTTAATAAAGCTAACCGCCCGCTGATTTTTTCAATGTTTTATAATGTTGTTAATAATTCTGTAAAAAATACTTTTGCGGGCGGTATGGTAATTGTCAGCTCCGTTATCGAACATGAAAGGCTTAAATTATTAATTGAAGATACAGGTAAGGGTATGAATGAAGCTCAGCTGAATGAACTTTTTTTCAGGTTTAAAACCCGGAAGGACAATGGCGGAGATGGTACAGGCATAGGACTTGCAATAGCAAAGTCAATAGCTGATCTCCATAAAATAGAAGTATCTGTAATCTCGGAACCTGAAAAAGGAACAACTTTTTCTTTCATTTTTCCTGAAAATTCATGAAAAATTCATCTTCGGGGTTCTATTTTTACTTCGAAAATTAATAAACCCAAAATATGAATATGAAAAAGATAATTTTTGCATTTTTTGCAGCAACTTTAGTATTATTTTCAGGTTGCGACAAATCGATGAATGATGGAAACGGACGGTTGGTGATTAAACTTACTGATGCTCCTTTCCCAATAGATAAAGTTGAATCTGCTACAGTAACAATCACCAAAGTTGAGATAAGAAAGGCTGGTGACGGCATCAGCGATGGCAATCCATTTGTTGTTCTGTGGGAGGGAACCCAGACAGTTAATCTCCTTGAACTGCGGAACGGCCTTATGAAAGAATTGATTGATCTTGAGCTGGCTCAGGGTGAATATGACCTTATCAGGCTTTATGTCGACCAGGCCGGCCTAAAGATAAAGGATGGTGATAATTTTACTGTCAAGGTGCCCAGTGGCAAACAGACCGGGATAAAACTGTTTATCAAACCTTCTCTTGTCATCGAAGGAGGTTTAACCGAAGAATTATTGCTTGATTTTGACTTGTCGGGTTCATTTGTTATGAGGGGAAGCATGAACAACCCTGAGAAGATAAACGGATTTATTTTCAAACCTGTTATAAGAGTGGTAAATAACTCAACTGCCGGAAGGATCGAAGGAAAGATCACCGACTCTGAAACGATTAAAATTAAGGAGGCTTCTGTCTGGGTAAAGCAGGATACCATTGTTGCAAGCACTATTGCAGATACCCTTGGCCATTACGCAATTATTGGCCTTCCTGCAGGGAGATATTCAGTATTTGCAGCAAAGGAAAATTATGACACCGTAAGTGTTGAAGGGATAGATGTGTTTGCAGGAAACAAGACAATACTTGACATTGTTTTGCCTGAGAAATAGCTTTCAATACACGATAGACTAATAAAGGCTCCTTGTAGTAAAAGGGGCCTTTTTTTTAAAAGAAGCCAGCATCCGACCCTGCATACGAAATTAAAGAGATAAATGAGCTTAGATAAAAGAGAAATTGGGGATGCTGGCATTTTACAAAACTCTTTTTACAGAAAATTAGTATGCATAATTAAAATTAAAAGAAACAGAACCCTTATTCTGTCTTCGAATGATTCTTAATATGATTCCGGGCCGGAAACTCCTCGCTTAAGCAGGGAGCCTCATTCTTTATTTCTGGTTTGCTTGCAGTTAATGAAACCGGCAGGGTCCATTTATTAAATATGCAGCACGAAAAAAGCCGCTTTCGCGGCCTTTGTGATCCCGAAGAGATTCAAACTCTTAACCTTCTGATCCGTAGTCAGATGCTCTATTCAGTTAAGCTACGGGACCTTTTTGTTTTTAAAAACGCAAATATAGCTAATTTTTATCTGCAGGAACATTTTGTAGTTTTATTTGTCATTAGTATGAAATATTTTATTTTTTACTTCGTTGGCAATCTGTATTAACCATTCATCATAATGAAAAAAAAAGCAGGTATTGTACTGAAAATATTTATTGGATTTGTAGCAGCATTACTCATTCTGTTAATAGCTGTTCCGATTTTATTCAAGGACAGGATAAAAACAACAGTGGAGCAGACGATCAATGAATCTGTAAATGCAAAAGTCAGTTTCAGCGACTATAAGCTTGGATTCTTCAGAAATTTTCCTAATCTGACCTTCTCACTCAATGATGTTTCTGTAACTGGGGTCGGTAAGTTTGAAAATGATACTCTTACAAGCTTTAAATCGCTTAACCTTGTATTTAGCCTGCCCAGTCTTTTAAAAAAATCAGGATATGAGATCAGGTCAGTGAAAATCGATGAAGCTGTCATAAATGCCCTGGTGCTTAAAGACGGATCTGAAAACTGGGACATCCTGAAAGATTCAGAGGATACAGATACTGAAGAAGAATCATCTTCCCCGATGAAAATTCTACTCCGTAAAGTAGATGTACTTGACAGCCGGATCTCATATATAGATCAAAGTTCTGATATCCAGACCTTCCTGGATGATGTTAATTTTAACCTTACAGGCGATATGACATTAAGCGAGACAAATCTGCTAATGCTGATCAATGCCGGTGAGCTTACATATATTATGGAAGGAACGAAATGTCTGAATAAGGTAACTGCCAGAGCAGATATTAACCTGTTTGCCAACCTCGATAGTATGAAGTTCTATCTTAAAGAAAATTACCTTCTCCTAAATGACCTGAAACTTAATTTTGCCGGAGTCGTAATTATGCCCTTCGATGATATTGAGACTAACCTGACTTTCAGTACGGAAAAGGCTTCTTTGAAAGCACTGATGTCACTGATTCCGGCTGTCTATATGAAAGATTATAACGACCTGCAGACATCCGGCGATATTTCTCTTTCCGGATCTGCAAAAGGTGTCTATAGTGATGCGGATAGTACTATGCCTGACATATCACTGGATGTAAAAATCAGTAATGGTCTGATAAATTATCCATCACTGCCGGAAAAAATAAAAAATATAAATCTCTCTTCAGGTATTTACGTAGATGGAAGAGATATGGATAAAACCACAGTTGATGTAAACAATTTTCACATGGAACTGGCAGGAAATCCTTTCGATATTAAGTTTTCTCTCAAAACCCAGATGAGTGACCCTGATTTTATCGGCTCAATGGTTGGGAAGCTCGATCTTACTGCTTTGACAAGAGCTGTTCCATTGGATAGCATTGATCTGTCAGGACTTATTGATATGTCAGTCAGCATGGCGGGCCGGATGTCTATGATAGAAAAGGAACAATATGACAAGTTCAGGGCATCGGGCAATATGAGCATTAGCAACATGAGTGTTGCTATGACCGGATATCCGGAAGTAAAAATAAATGGAGCCAGATTTGAGTTTTCACCTGCATTCGCTTCCCTTGAAAAGGCGGACCTTAATGTCGGAACCAAAAGTGATTTTTCAATTACCGGCAAACTTGAAAACTATCTTCCGTATCTTTTCAGGAATGACATCATTAAAGGTAACCTATCACTACATTCAAATCTCACTGACCTTTCAGAGATTATGTCGGCCATGGCAGAGGATACAGAGGAAGTGGATGATACCACAGGACTTGCAGTGATTAAAATACCTGAAAATATCGATTTTGACTTTAATGCTCTTATTGATAAGTTTTTATATAACAAGATCAAGGCAAATAACCTAAGGGGACATATTGTTGTCAGGAATGGTGTCCTTAGCATAAAGGAGACAGGTATGCAACTTCTGGGCGGCACCGTGGTTATGAATGCTGATTACGATACAAGAGATTCTCTTAAACCCTCTGTTAAAGCCGACCTGGTTATGGAGAGCCTGGGTATCAGGGATGCTTTTAATACCTTCAATTCGGTACAAAAACTTGCTCCGACATCCAATGGTATAAATGGAAATGCAGGCATAAAACTAAGCTACAGCAGCCTTCTTGGCAAAGACTTTATGCCGGTAATTCAATCAATGAATGGTGGAGGTAAACTTCAATCAGATGAAGTAACTCTTGTAGAATCAGCGGTTTACAGGAAAATAAAAGAGGTACTGAAACTTAGTGACAATTACAGCAATACCTTTAAGGATATTAATATAAGTTTTAAAATAAATGATGGCAGAATTTATGTAAGTCCGTTCAATACAAAAGCAGGCAATCTGAAACTGAATATAAGTGGCGATCAGGGTCTTGATCAGACGCTGAATTATATTGTGAGGGCTGAATTGCCACGATCGGATCTTGGGAACCAGGTAAATTCACTTATCGATAATCTCTCAGCTCAGGCAGCTGCTTTTGGATTTGCATTTAAACCTGCAGATCTGATAAAGGTAAATGTAAGAATTAGCGGCACCTTCCTGAAACCGGTTATAAGTCCTTTCTTCGGAAAAACACCTCCCGACAGTTCGGGTGGATTAAAAGAAAATGCAAAGGAAGCAGTTAAGCAGATCGTTGAAAGTAAGGCGGATGAGGTTAAGCAGGATATTAAAAATGAAGCACAGATTCAGGCTGATAAACTGGTTCTGGAAGCTGAAGAAAAAGGCCGGTTATTAAGGGATGAGGCAGCGCAGACTGCTGAAAAAATAAGAAAAGAGGCTGATATTCAGGCTCAAAAGCTGATTAAGGAGGCTGAACCGAAAGGGGCGGTTGCAAAATTGGCTGCACAGAAAGGAGCGGAATCTATTAAAAAAGAAGCTGACAAACGGGCTGATCAGCTTGTTAAGGAAGCAGATGCAAAAGCCATTAAACTGGTTGAAGAAGCTAAAGCCAGACGGGATGAATTCCTTAAGTAGAAATATCAGCTGCCGCTGATCTGCGTTTCATGCCAGATGTGTGCTTTGGCACCGCTCTCTGAAAGTTCCTGTTGAAAAAAAAAAGACTGTCACATTCTGACAGTCTTATATTATTTGGAACAAATTCCTCTAGAATTTCTTTTCGCGGATACGTGCTTTCTTTCCAGTCAGGTCGCGAAGATAAAATATCTTGGCCCTGCGCACTTTTCCATGCTTGTTAACCTCAATCTTATCAATAAAAGGTGATGTAACCGGAAAGATTCTCTCCACACCAATGTTACCCGACATCTTTCTGACTGTGAAAGTTTCAGTATGCGAGCTGCCACTTCTTTGAATTACAACGCCGCGGAACTGCTGAATCCTTTCCTTGTTCCCTTCTTTGATCTTATAATGAACAGTAACAGTGTCACCTGCAATAAACTTTGGATATTCATTCGTTACTGCCAATTCCTTTTCAACAACATCCATTAAATTCATTTCACGAAATTTTATTATCTATTTACCGAGCTTTAAAACAGGTCGCAAAGATATAATAAATTATTTGAACCTCAAATAGTCAAACTTAACATTTTTTAATGTCCGGCACCTGCAGGTACAAGGAGCTTATTTCCTGTTTCGTTAATAACCGATTTCTTCCATGAATCCGAATATCCCGGTTGTCCCGGCATCGCCGGGTATCCTGTTGGAGATGTTGCAAACTTTCCATCCTTTTCATTTTTGATATTACCGTCGATATATTTAACAAGAAGATACTCGCTCAGGGTTTTCCACTGATTAAAAGTGTTTTGTGCTGTTTTTACAGAGTACTTGGTAAGATATTCACGTGCAGGTTTTTCATCTTGTTCGTAAAGCCTGGCAGCTTCATCGTCAACTTTTGCTGTTTCTGTTAAAAATCCGGTTTCAAGCTTTTTCTGAAGCTTTAAAGCATCATTGCTCATAAGATCATAACGCGAGTAGCACATATTGGCAACAAGATTAAATAACCAGAATGCAGAGGTAGGTGAGTAAGTAAGCATGTCGCCATTTCCTTCTCTGAAACATTCAGGCACATCAGTAATACCGCAATAGATTGGATTAAATACTGTTGTAGCTGCGTCGTCAACTCCAAACCAGAATATACCGCCGATAGGGTTGGGGAGCCAGTTTCGCGATTCTGCAACAAATACAAAACCTGTCTGCTGGGTAGCCGTTGCTCTTTCATTGCAGTATTGTGGAGCATCCTTATCATCAGAAACCTTCCATTCAAGTGGACGCCAACGATATGGTGATCCGAAAGGTCCGGCACCAATATCTTTTCTCATATCCAAAGAAGTACCTTCAAGATGGTCGCGCATAAAATTCATAAGATCATAGTTTGAAATCTTCCTGTTTGGTTTAATCCACAATGGCATCCGTTTGCTGAGGTCATGCCCTGAAACGTAATTGAAATACTGATCCATTTCAGTATTGACGGATTTAAAAAATGACCATACACGAATTTCACAAAATCTTGCCCCTGAAAATGTTATAGGGTTAAATGTGTCTGAAAAACTAAAATCCTGATCGTTTCCGGAAAACAGATTTTTTGAGCGGGCAAAATCGATGACATCCCATGCATAAATACATTCAACCATCGGATCAAAGAGGCGTTTAAAGTTTTTTGAATTGATTGACGTGCTGTTTTTCTTACCGGTAGCAAGCGGAAAAGTCTGTATCCTGGCCTGGTTTGCGTGCCCCGAGACATATCCATCTGGAATCCGGCGTGCAACCCATATTGCTCCCTTGCCGCCAGGACCTTTACCCATAATCTCAAAAATCCATGCTTCATTCGCATCAGAAATCGAAAAAGATTCTCCGGAGCTGGCATATCCATACTCAGAAACAAGATCCGACATAACCTTAATAGCTTCCCTTGCATTTTTAGCTCTCTGAAGAGAGAGGTAGATTAAACTGCCGTAGTCAATTATACTTGTGGTGTCGATAAGAGTTTCAATACCGGTGAAGGTTGTTTCGCCAATCGCAAGCTGATGTTCATTCATGTTTCCAACCACTGAATAGGTATGAGGTACCTGCCTGATCTTTCCCATGAATTTACGTGTATCCCATTCATAAACATCCAGCATGCTTCCCAGAGTATAATCACGTGATGGCCAGAAGTATAATTCTCCATAAAGCACATGTGAATCAGCAGAATATGTTATCATATTCGATCCGTTTACAGATGCGCCCCTGGTAACAATAAAATTGGTGCATGCATTGGTAACCTGTTCCTCAAAGCCCAATGAAAAAAGCAATAACAGTAAAATCACAGTAATCTTTTTCATAAAGTATTATAATTTTAATTAATGATTGCTCAAAAAAATCAAGAAATGCAAAGGTAGCAAGCCGGATAAAATATCAAAGAAGATTTTTCACTTCTCCTTAAGAATCTTGATAATTTTTTTTATTTTTTCAATATCAGCGATTTTTCTGGTAAACTCCGAAATTTCAGCTTCACCTCCCATGCGTATTCTACTCTGTCTGAAGACCATTTCGCTATCAACTGATTTTCTTCCTGTGAGGTGAATTTCCCTGACTTTTGTTTTAGTAACAACAGAAGCTATATTTGTTTCATCAATACCGCCACCTGGCATAATAATTATGCGCTTCCCTGCTTCGGAGACAAGCCGGTTGATTAATGCTGTTCCATCAGCTGCGCACTCTTTCTGGCCCGATGTAAGTATCCGTGATGCACCTGCTGAAATTATATCCTCGAGAGCCTGCAACGGGTCTCTGCACATATCAAAAGCCCGGTGAAAAGTTACTGCCATCGGGTTTGCAAGTTCAACAAGTCTTGCTGTTCTTTCGATATCTACTGTTCCGTCTGACCTGAGCAATCCTGTAACAATACCATTTATTCCTGATTCCCCGCACAAATCAATGTCTCTTCGCATAATATCAAATTCGAGGTCAGAATATAAAAAATCACTGCCCCTTGGCCGGATTATGACATGTATATCGATGTCAAGGTTATTCCTGGCAGAAGTTATGCAACCAAAACCAGGGGTAGTTCCTCCCTCAGCCAGATTATCACATAACTCCACGCGGTCGGCTCCGGCACTTTGTGCTATTAATGCCGATTCAACACTGTCGACACATATTTCGAGCTTGTAATCCATTTACAAATATTATTATGATTACTAAAAATAGAATTTTTTTCCTTATAATTGTTGATCTAAAATATTTAAAGTTATGAAACCTACTCTTCTAGTTTTAGCCGCCGGAATGGGAAGCCGGTATGGTGGAAATAAGCAACTTGACGAAGTTGGACCTTCAGGCGAAACAATTATTGACTATTCTATTTTTGATGCAATCCGTGCCGGATTTGGAAAGATTGTTTTTGTAATCAGGCGGGATATTGAAGATCAGGTTAAAGAAAGATTTGTCGATAAATTACAGGGTAAAATTGAAGTTGATTATGTGTTTCAGGAAATTACAAATCTTCCTGAAGGAGTAAAAGTTTCACCCGACCGGTCTAAACCATGGGGAACAAGCCATGCTATTCTTGTTACTGAATCTAAAATCAGGGAACCGTTCGGAGTTATTAATGCCGATGATTTTTATGGAGCGGAATCTTTCAGGATACTGAGAGACTTTCTTGTAAGCGATAAAGAACCAAATAATTATTGCATAGTTGGTTACAAGCTGGGAAATACGCTTTCAGAACATGGCACTGTTAACAGAGGCGTATGCAGGGCAGGAGAGGATGGCTTTTTAAGCAATATTGTCGAAACACGTCTGATTGAAAAAACCAAAGATGGAGCCAGGGCACCCGGACCTGACGGGAAGACAGAGCATTTTACAGGCAATGAGATCGTTTCAATGAACCTGTGGGGCTTTAAACCATCCTGCTATAATTACCTTGGAAAGGAATTCAGGAATTTTATCGACAACAGCGGAATGGATCTGAAATCAGAACTCGATATTCCGACTTCGGTTGACAAATTTGTTAAAAACGGAGAAATTACTATCCAGATTCTGATGAGTAATGAAAGATGGTTTGGTGTAACATACAGGGAAGATAAACCATTTGTTGTTGACAGTATAAGGAATATGATCAGGAAAGGGATATACCCTGCAAGGATCTACTAATGTTTCTTTAGAGTTAAAATCTGATTTCTGTCAGAAGGTTTTAGGCCCCTTCTCTTTCAGGAGAAGGGGTTGGGGATGAGGTTTTCACCATATGAATTCACAACTGTAAAAGCTGGTATTGTCTTTATAATCTGAGACCTTAAGAGTAAAATAGTGCTTTGTCCCTTTTGTAATCCACTTCTTATCGAACCTGTAGGTAAGAGAATTGTTTTTCTGATCGTATTCAAACAAAGCCCATTTACCATCAATTACAGGCTCATAAGATTTTATTCCTGAAAAATTATCTGCAATTCGTATTCTCATCTCCTGTTTACCCGAGAGGTCAGCTCCGGGAAACAACCCATTGGGAGAAACAACCGGTGCGATGGTGTCGATTCCGGCATAAAAAGATCCGAATGAACCGGATTTAGCAACCAGAAACCCATTTTCCCATTTTGTCCGAAGAGGAATCCTTGTAATATTATCCAAAAGCTGGACAATAACAAGCTTTGAACTTTTTCCCTGTGGAATCCTGTCTGGCTTAATTGAGAGTGTGTAAGATTTATGCACAGGGGTATATTTATTATGAACATGATATATATCCGAATACATATTCGCGTTACCCTCAGTTTTAGAAAAATCGAACTTTAGAGTATCATATAATGTACCCGATGGTATATTAACAACAATATTCTTCGCGACGAACTTATTATTCCTGTTAAAAGGCATATTCACAATATTGTTATCTTCCATGGCAGGATAAGCTGAAGCAGGCGGTACTGAATTTACATAAAAGGACAGCACTGATCTGTTATTATGAATATCGCTGACTATTAGTTCAATGTAATGCTTTTTCCCGTCATTGAAGTTATAAATTCCCCTGTTGATTACATTCCTGTACACATCCAGTTTATCATTTGGAAGGACAAACGCCCGTTCGACAAATTTGTCTTCCCTTAAATATGTTTCATAATCAATGTGGCTGTTTATATACCTCGAATCGTTGAATGAAAAGGAGTCCATCTGATACCCAAAAAACGCAACTGAATCTATTTTAAGGTCAATAGAATAAACTGAGCTTTTATTTGGACTGTTTGACGTCAGGTCATACGATCTAAAACCAAATCCTGCAGGTCCGCTTATGGTAATCTGGCTTCCGGACGGTACATAATAATTTCCATTTTCACCTGCAGTTCTGATTTTCAGTGTCTTATTCTGATCATTAATTAATGTATTACGTCCAGCCTGATATATTACAAGTTCTTCAATCACGGGCCTGAATATATCTTCAACACCTAAGTCAAATAACTGGGGATTCACCGGCATTTCATTATCGGATTTTCTGATTTCATAATGCAGATGAGGACCGCCGGAGCTGCCGGAATTCCCCGACCAGGCTATCAGATCACCCTGATTAAAGCAGAATTTATCCTTTGGAGGCCATAATGTAACCATATAGCTCTTTTCTTCATATTGCCTCGTAACAATATAATCCTCAATTTCAGGAATGAATTTATCAATATGTGCATAAACCGTTGTATAACCTGAAGAATGCCGGATGTAAACGGCTTTTCCGAACCCCCCTGGCGAAATGCTTATCCTGTAAACATACCCGGCAGCAGTCGCCAAAACCTCTTTTCCTGTAACACCCTGCGTTTTAATGTCAACACCTGAGTGAAAATGATCGTACCTTAATTCTCCGAAATTTGCCGACAGGGCAATTGGGATTTTAAGGGGTGAAGTAAATATTGGTTTGCCTGTCGGCTCTCCGCCGAAGGATCTGAAAAAAATAACTATGATGATCAATATCCTTAATAAATACATTGCAATGAGGTCCGGTTCAAATTTGATGGTGCAAAACTACATCTCCGTCGCTTTCTGCCAAACTATTTAAGTTAAATTTTTGAAAATATCATTAACAGTATTAACTTTGTGGTAAAGATTATTATATGCCGGATCACAGTTCTGGAGAATTGAATTTGCTGAACAAAAAGATTGATGAATTGTTAGGGAGGTATAATGATCTGAGAATAAAAAACAGGGAGCTTGGAAAAGAAAATGATGGGTTGAAGCTGAAAATCCTTGAAAGTGAAGAAAAAATAAGATCATTGGAAAATAAATACGAAAGAAGTAAATTATCAGGAGCATTGATGGGTGGTGGTGAGAATGCAATCGAGGCTAAAAAGAAGATTAATGAGCTGGTGCGGGAAATAGACAAATGTGTTGCTCTTTTAAACAGATAAGATATAATAATGGATGATAAACTATCTATCAGAGTAAATGTTGCAGACAGATATTATCCATTAAAGGTGGAAAGGGAAAATGAGGAAAAGGTCAGAAAAGCTGCGCGGATGATCAATGAAAAAGTGCTGCAGTATAAACAGCGCTATACAGATAAAGATGTTCAGGATTTTCTGGCGATGGCTTCCCTGCAGTATGTGATAAAGCTTACTGAAGATGAGGATAAGTTGAGTGATGGTTCCCTTCCGGATGCTTTGAAAGAACTGATAAACAAGATAGACACGGTTCTTGAAGAAAAGAGTGACAGCGTTCTTTAATTTATGATAAACTTATTGCCCGCATTGTTTCTTCATTCGTTTTTGAAACTCAACACTTAAAACTTTGGGGTTTTCCTTGATTCAGAAAGAACAGGCCTCATCCCGATTCGTCGGGATCCCGTTTTATGCGGGACAGTGGACGTTCAAACTGTGTCAGAGGCTCCAGCCATACAGATTTGGGGTTTTATAAAAGTTGGGGAGACTTTGCGGGCTTTTTATATATATATATTAATACAAGGAAATTATGATATTATTAGATGGTACAATAAGCGGACTGACTATTGTGTTTAGCGTAGCAGCTCTGGTTTTAGGTTTGGTGGCTGCCTACTTTATATGGCAAAAGGCGCTCAGGAGTAAGAGTCATAAGATAATTTCTGACGCTGAATCAGAAGCTGAAGTAATAAAAAAGGAGAAAATCCTTCAGGCAAAGGAGCGATTTCTGCAGCTTAAAGCTGAACATGAAAAAGTTATTAATGAAAAGAATAATAAAGTGGCTCTGGCTGAAAGCAGAATAAAGCAAAAAGAGCTTACTCTCTCTCAAAAGATCGAGGAAGCACAACGAAAAAAAAACGAAGCAGATGCAATCAGGGAAAACCTTACTTCACAACTTGAGCTTATTGAAAAGAAAACCGAAGAATTATCAAAACTTCATCGTCAGCAGGTAGATCAGCTTGAATCAATATCAGGACTATCTGCTGAGGAAGCTAAAAACAATCTCATTGAATCCTTAAAAGAGGAAGCCAAAACCGGGGCAATGTCGTATATTAATGAGATACTCGATGAAGCCAAAATGACGGCTAACAAGGAAGCCAAAAGAATTGTCCTGCAGACTATTCAGCGTGTTGCGGCTGAGAATGCTATAGAAAATGCCGTTACCGTATTTCATATTGAATCAGATGAAATGAAAGGCCGGATAATCGGAAGGGAGGGCAGAAATATCAGAGCGCTGGAAGCTGCCACCGGAGTTGAAATAATTGTTGATGACACGCCGGAGGCAATAGTTCTTTCGGCATTTGACCCGGTAAGAAGAGAAATTGCACGGTTAGCTCTTCATCAGCTTGTAACAGATGGCCGGATCCATCCTGCAAGGATTGAAGAAATGGTTGAAAAGACAAAGAAACAAGTTGAGGAAGAAATACTTGAAGTCGGGAAAAGAACAACCATCGACCTTGGTATACATGGCTTACATCCTGAACTTATCCGCCTGATCGGGAAAATGAAATACAGATCATCATACGGACAAAACCTTCTTATGCATTCACGCGAAGTGGCAAATCTTGCCTCAATAATGGCGGCGGAACTCGGATTGAATGCGAAACTGGCAAAAAGAGCGGGACTTCTTCACGATATTGGTAAAGTGCCTGATGATGAACCCGAACTGCCGCATGCAATACTTGGTATGAAGGTCGCAGAAAAATACAAAGAAAAACCTGAGATCTGCAATGCTATAGGTGCACATCATGACGAAACAGAAATGACAACTCTTATCGCACCAATCGTTCAGGTCTGTGATGCTATTTCAGGAGCAAGACCCGGTGCGCGGCGTGAAGTAGTTGAATCTTATATCAAGCGTCTGAAAGAACTCGAATCCCTGGCATTGCAATACCCCGGTGTAATGAAAACTTACGCAATACAGGCAGGAAGGGAACTGAGGGTAATTGTTGGCGCTGAAAAAGTTAATGATAAGGAAGCCGAAAATCTGTCATTTGAAATTGCCAGAAAAATTCAAAATGAGATGACCTATCCCGGACAGATCAAAATAACTGTAATACGTGAAACAAGGGCGGTCAACTATGCAAAATAAATCAGGGTAATGGCAAAGATCAAATTATTGAATATTGTAGGCGCCAGGCCTCAGATTATAAAATCTTCAGCAATAAGCAGAGCCATTCGGCTAAACTTCACTTCGGAGATTGATGAAATAACGGTACATACAGGTCAGCACTATGATAAAGAGCTTTCAGAGGTCTTTTTTGATGAACTCGAAATACATAAGCCTGATTTTAACCTGGGAGTCGGATCCGCTCATCACGGACGGCAGACTGCAATGATGATAACCGGTATAGAAGAAGTTCTGCTAAGCGAAAAACCTGATTGCATTTTGTTATACGGCGACACAAATTCAACCCTTGCCGGAGCGATTGCAGCCGCAAAACTGCATTTTCCAGTCATGCATATTGAAGCAGGTTTAAGATCATTTAATAAATACATGCCTGAAGAGCTTAACAGGATCATTAGCGACCATTCATCAACACTGCTTTTTGCACCCACAAATGCAGCATTTAAAAATCTTGTGAATGAAGGATTCCGACCCGAAAACAGCCCTCCATATACAATCGACAATCCAAAAATATATCTTACCGGCGACATCATGTACGACAACTCCCTATTCTTTGCCAGTCTGGCAGAAAAGAAGAAGGCACATGTGTTAAAGGATATGTTGCTTGACAGAGGTGACTTTATACTTGTCACTATTCACAGAGATATAAATACTGACGATCCGGAACGACTTCAGAACATCCTTTCCACAATCATTGGCCTTGCAGAAGAGTATACAATTCCTTTTGTAATGCCATTCCATCCTCGTACAATGAACTCATTGAAAACCAGTCTTATGCCATTGTATGAAGAGTTGAGAAATAACACGCGCATCCGGATTATTCCTCCTGTATCATATCTTGAAATGACCCTCCTTGAAAAAACATGCAAAATGATCATTACCGACTCCGGAGGAGTTCAGAAAGAATCTCATTTTTTCAGGAAACCATGCATAGTGCTGCGTAAAGAGACCGAATGGATTGAGCTTGTGGCAAACGGTACAGTAAAACTGACCGACTCAAATCCCGACCGTATCCGAAACGAGTTCAAGGGATATATGAATCTCGGTCACGAACTTGAGTATCCTGGTTTTTACGGGGATGGGAAGACCTCAGAATTCATTATTAAGGAAATATTATTATTTTTTGAAAAATAAATTGCTGATTATTCAGTTTCTAAATATCTGAGAATACCGATATTTTCTTATAAATCTTATATGAAGCGAATAGTTAGTAACAGCAAAGTCCTTGTTACGGGAGGCGCAGGTTTCATAGGCTCAAACCTGATTGAATCAATGCTTGAGGCAGGAAATACAGTTGTTTGTCTCGATAATTTTTCAACAGGCAAAAGAGAGAACCTTGAAACATTCCATAATAATCCAGATTTTTTATTAATTGAGGGAGATATAAGAAACTATGCCGATTGTGAAAAAGCTGTCGAAGGAATAGATTTTGTTTTTCATCAGGCTGCGCTCGGTTCAGTGCCCCGATCAATTAAAGATCCCGTTTCGTCAACAGATGTTAACATCGGAGGTTTTGTCAAAATGCTGTTTGCATCTAAAGAGGCCGGAGTAAAGAGGTTTATGTACGCTGCCAGCTCTTCAACCTATGGAGATCATCCTGATCTTCCGAAAGTAGAAGAAAAAATCGGAAAGCCTATGTCTCCTTACGGCATTACCAAATATGTCGACGAGCTGTTTGCCGAGAATTTTGCTTCAAACTATAAAATCGAGGTCATGGGGCTGCGTTATTTTAATGTTTTCGGAAGACGGCAGGATCCACAGGGTGCTTATGCTGCCGTAATTCCGTTGTTTGTAAAAAAGCTTATGCAGCATGAAGCGCCGCTTATAAATGGCGACGGACAATATTCAAGAGACTTTACTTATATCGACAATGTTATCCAGGCAAATCACCTGGCAGCTACCGCACCAAACCAATCCGCCGTAAACCAGGTTTATAACGTAGCTTATGGCGACCGGACAACATTAAATCAGCTATTTGAATTAATCAAAGGCCTCATTGGCAAATTTGATAACAGAGTTCTTGAAATTCACCCGGCTTACGGACCAAACAGGGCAGGGGATATACCACATTCACTTGCGTCGATCGAAAAAGCAAGACGATTACTTGATTACCAGCCAACTCATTCTGTAAACGCGGGCATGGAAGAAGCAATAAAATGGTACAAGGATAATTTGTAACATCTGTTACAATTTATATTAAATAGTGCCCATTACTTTCCTTGCAAGGTCCATCATTATCGGTTTGTAATCATTAATAAACTCTCCGGTCACCCTGTTCCCGATAACGACACATATAGTAAGGGCTTTATGACCCAGTAGGCCTGACAAACCATAAATTGCCGAACTTTCCATTTCATAATTGCTTATTGTTCTTCCACGGAAAGAAAATTGAGCAAGCTTGTCATTGATTTCATTATCAAATGTTTCAAGTCGAAGCCGTCTTCCCTGCGGAGCATAAAATCCCGGGCTCGAAATGGTAATTCCTTTAATGAAATTCTGATTGTCAAATAATCCAATCAGCTCCCTGTTTGCGTTCACGGCGTATGGAAAAGAGAGCGTGTCAGGCCATTCAAGATACTCAGCCAGTACCGAAGTCAGCGTATTGTCAAGAAGCCAGTCATAACCCTCATAAAAATGTAAAAGACCATCGAACCCTATTGCAGTCTCAGTAAGGACACACGAACCTGCAGGAATATCGGCTCTCAATCCGCCTGAAGTGCCCAGTCGTATAAAAGTAATCGATACAGGTTCCTCTTTGACTTCTCCGGTCTTTAGATCGATGTTAACCAGTGCATCCAGCTCATTTATCAGAATATCAATATTATCAGTACCAATTCCGGAAGAGATAATTGTAATTTCGCTTCCATCAAGAGTACCTGTAATAGTTCTGAATTCCCTGTTTTCCTTCCTGACTCTGACATCATCCAGTAATGTACCAAACATATCAACCCTGCCCGGATCACCCACAATTATGATCTTATCAGCAATGTCACCGGGCAGAAGATGGAGATGAAAAATGCTTCCGTCGCTATTTGTAATTAGTTCAGTTTTCTTTTCCATACGAAAAAATGAGGAGCAAATATAAACAATTCCGGATAATGGGATTTTAATAATACTCCAGAATCCTTCCCGAAATAAGCAGAAGTGAAATCTCGGCAAGTTTAGCCTGATATTCCACAGAAACGAGGCTTTCCCTGGCATCAAGGAGGCTTTTCTGGACTTCCCGCAGATCAATTCCCGAAAGACTTCCTAATTTATATCTTTCCATGGCAATTTCAAGATTTTCAGTGGCCGTTTCCAGATTCTGTTCTTCAAGGGTTACAAGTCGCAGGTAATTGCCGTAAGCATTATAGATAGTAAGCAGATCTGCTTTCACACCCTGCTCTATTTCCTGGTATTTCAGCTCCTTATTGTTTACTTCAAGGGAGGAGTTACGAAGGTTTCTCCTCTGGTTTAACCCGTCAAATATGTTAAAACCCAATGTCAACCCGTAACTTAATCCACGGTTTGTCTGATAGTCGGTTGGGCTGTCAGAATAGTTATACAGATAGGAATTGTATCCCGATGAGGCATCAACATAAGGGTATGAACGTGATTTTACAATCTTGTAGTCATATTCTGATATGGTTTTGTTCTTTGAAGCTATCAGAAGGCTTGTGTTATTGAGAAGAGTCTCTTCAAGCAACTTCTCATAGATCAAACCAGGATTTATTTCAATCGAAGTATCTCTGGTGACAAATTGAAAATCAAGATCTTCAACAGCCATCAGCTCGTTGAGCCTTATTCTTGCTGCCCTTACAACCTCAAATTGCTTCGAGAGCTTTGAACTGTCTGAATTAAGGTATACCCGTGACTGTAAAACCTGGAGTTTTGAACTTGATCCGAGCAGATAACGATCTTCATCAATCCGTAACCTTTCTTTGGACAATGTAACGGCATATTTCACATTGATCAGCATCTCAACCTGCTGTATATAGTTGAAATATCCGGCAACTAAATCACCCATAAGATTTTCAATTGACAGTCTGGAATTAAGTTCACCAACCTGTTTTAACTCGTTAAGTTTTTTGTAAGTGGTGTGTACGTTAAATCCGTTGAATATTGTGAGATCTGCAGTTAGTAATGCATTAGTAGTTGTATTTTGAACGCCTTTCGTATTACTCTGGGTTCCGTCGGTGAAATTTTGATCTATGTCATAAATTGTTCCGCTATGCCTTCCGGAGAGGCTTACCAAAGGCAGGTACCCGGCATTTCCAGGTGAATAGTTGTTTTTGGCAATGTCCTCATTGTTCTTTGAGATCAATATCGAAAAATTCTTTTCAAGAGCAGTCCGGATGCAATCATTTAGGTTGTAAACAACCTGTGCATTCATTGAAAAACTCATTCCTGCAATCAGAATGCTAAGCAATAAGGACTTTATTTTCATCAGAACTCATTTTTGATTCGCTTGAAATAAAAAGGTAAATCGCCGGAACTACAAATAGTGTAAGGAAGGTCGAGAAAACCATTCCTCCGACAACTGCGATACCCATCGAAACACGGCTCTGTGCTCCTTCACCAAATCCCATTGCAAGTGGTAAAAGTCCAAAAATTGTTGCCATGCTTGTCATTAATATTGGGCGGAAACGCGCAGTGGCAGCATATATAATAGCATCAAGCTTCGGCATTCCTGCACTTTTTCTCTGGTTTGCAAATTCTACAATCAGAATTCCGTTTTTCGATACCAGTCCGATCAGCATGATGAGTCCGATCTGGCTGAAAATATTCATCGTCACGCCGAAATACCACATAAAAATAAGAGCTCCTGTCAGGGCAAGGGGAACAGTCATCATTACAATAAGAGGATCCTTAAAACTCTCAAACTGGGCTGACAGTACCAGGAAGATCAAAACCAGGGCCAGCACAAAAGCGAACATGAGGCTTGATGAGCTCTCACGGAAATCTTTTGAATCACCGGAAAGCGCGGTCCTGAATGAATCGTCAAGGACTTCTTCAGCTATCCTGTCCATTTCAGCCAATCCCTCACTGATAGTATTGCCTTTTGCCAGGCCGGCTGAAACTGTTGCAGCAACAAACCTGTTATAACGATACAGTTGGGGAGGAGCAGTCTCTTCCGTGAGAGTAACCAGATTATCGAATTGTATCATCTGCCCATGGTCATTCCTTACATAAAGCGACTTAAGATCCAGGGGTTTGTTCCTGTTCTCGCGGGCAAGCTCACCAAGAATCTGATACTGTTTACCATTCATAAAAAAGTAACCGAACCTCTGCCCGCTAAGAGCAAGCTGAAGAGTTTGTCCGATATTTTGTGTGGAAACTCCGAGGGTTATGGCTTTTTCACGGTTAATATGTATCCTTAATTCAGGTTTTGTAAATTTAAGATTGACATCTGCCATTTGAAGCACCTCACTGTCCATAACCTTATTCATGAATTCGGGAAGAACTTCCCGAAGCTTTTCAATCGAAGTGGCCTGGAGGACATACTGAACGGGCATGCCTGCGCGTCTGCTGCCGAATGTGGACTGTTGCATTACAAACGATCTGGCTTTTGTCTTCTTTCTTACGTCAGCTGTCAACTGATCAGCAATTTCCTGCTGAGTGCGGTCCCTGTCATCAGGATTCTGCAGCATAATTCTTACAATTGCAAAACTACCGCCTCTGACCATTTCCGTATAGCTGAGCCTTTCAGGTACTTGTTTCTCCACCAGATTTGCGATATCATCAGCATAAGCCAGCATGTATTCATAAGTCGAACCTTCAGTCGCAGATGTGTTGATAGTTATCTGTGAACGATCTTCAAGAGGAGCCATCTCAGATGGGATTGACTTCCACAGGATAATTACTAAAACCAACGCCGCAGCAAGAATTAAGAGAGCGTACTTTCTGTTTTTCAGGAATGAGTCAAGCGACTTTCTGTACCAGTTGTTGAGTCTGTCAAAGAAATGTTCAGTCTTTCTGAAGAACCAGCTATGGCGGGTCTCCCGTTTAAGAAGCTTTGTCGAAACCATTGGTGTCAGCGATAATGCCAGAAATGCCGAGATCCCTACTGCTCCGGCCATAACAATACTGAACTCCCTGAACAGTCGCCCGGTAATACCCTGGAGAAAAACTATCGGGAAAAAAACAGAAATAAGAGTGATTGTTGTAGAAATAATCGCAAAATAAATTTCTTTTGATCCTTTCAACCCTGCATCAAGAGGATTCATTCCTGACTCGACTTTCACATATATATTCTCCATCACAACAATTGCATCATCTACAACAATCCCTATTGCAAGAACTATTGCCAGCAGAGTAAGAACATTGATTGTAAAACCTGCAAGGTACATTATAAAGAATGAACCTACCAGCGAAACAGGGATAACAAGAATCGGAATAAGTGTTGCCCTCCAGCTTCGCAGGAAAAAGTAAATGATTATTACAACCAGGGTAAAAGCAATATATATGGTACTTTTTACTTCCTTGATCGAAGACCTGATATATTCGGTATTGTCATAATTGACATTGACTTTTACGTCGTCTGGAAGATCCTTGCTTATGTACTCCAGCCTCCTGTAAACTTCATCAACAATATCAATATGGTTTGATCCCGGTTGGGGCACTATTGCAACCTGAACCATTGGAACTCCGTCACGTTTTAATATCCCACGGATATCCTCCGGACCAAGTTCTGCCCTGCCAATGTCCTTAAACCTTACAATCTGACTTCCTGATTGTTTAATTATAAGATCATTAAATTCCTTTGGAGTAGTCATTAAACCAAGGGTTCTGATCGTCAGCTGTATATTCGATCCTTCGATTGATCCTGAAGGCAATTCAACATTCTCGCGGTTAATTGCGTTTCTGATATCCATGGGTGTGAGTCCGTAACCGGCAAGCTTCACCGGATCTATCCACAAACGCATTGAATAGCGTTTTTCCCCGAAAATACTTACAGCACTAACACCAGAAATTGTCTGGAGTTGCTGCTTAATGGTGAGATCCGCTATTTCACTTAGCTGCAACAATGACCTTTTACCACTTTCGACAGTAAGGAACAGAATTGGATTGGCATCAGCGTCGGCTTTGGCTACAGTGGGAGGATCACAGTCGCGGGGGAGAAGCCTCATTGCCTGTGAAACTTTATCCCTGACGTCGTTGGCAGCAGTTTCAAGATCGACTGATAATTCGAACTCAACTGTAATATTACTGCCTCCCTGACGACTCACGCTCGTCAGAGACCGGATACCCGGGATCCCGTTTATGTTTTGCTCCAGTGGTTCTGTAATCTGAGTTTCAATAACATCGGAATTCGCACCAGGGTAGGAGGTACTGACCGTGATAATTGCGGGATCAACACTTGGAAATTCCCTCACGCCAAGGTAGGTAAGCCCGACAAATCCAAAAAGAAGAATCACTATTGCAAATACTGTAGCCAGTACCGGCCTGTTAATACTAACTGAGGATAGACTCATTTGTAAATTATTACCGGTTCATTATAAGTGTATCCAGGACTACTGGCAGATTATGCCGCAACTGCAGAATACCAGAGGTAAGCAACGTATCTCCGAATTTAAGGCCCTCAGTGATCTGAACCATCGATTCAGTGCGCAGTCCCGTGGTAACCTTGACAGATTCAGCTTTGCCTTTCCTGTACACGTAAACAGTTTCTCCTTCCATTTCAGGAATTAAAGCTTCCGAAGGTATCGCAATGGCATTGTCAATCTGTGAAAGCAAAAGAGTCACAGAAGCATATCGACCTGATTTAAGCTCTTCTTTCTTATTAGGATAATATGCCCTGATTACAATTGTTCTCGTATCTTCTTCAATTTGCGGATCGACAGCGTATACATTTGCATTAAATACCTCATTGTTTCCGTCAACCACAAAGGTGACCGGAAAACCGATATTGACCTGATCAGCATACCGCTCCGGAATTGCAAATTCAACTTTTAAGGGACTAATTTTTACAAGCCTTGCTATTTTGCTTGAAGGGGTGGCATATCCGCCTTCACTCAGATATCGTAATCCGATAATTCCATTAAAAGGAGCACGAAGCTCTGTTTCAGATATCCGGGCCTTTATCAGATTTATGTCGGCCTGAATTGTCTGCAGTTCAGTAACAATCTGATCATAACTTTCCTGACTTATTGCATCTTTATTAAGAAGGCTGCGCTGACGAAATTCTTTCTCCTCGGCAAGTTTTTGCTGTGCCTCCAGCTTCTGTAATTGTGCCTGCAAAGGCTTATCATTTATTTTTGCAAGAAGATCGCCTCTCGTCACCCTGGTACCCTCAGTAAAGTTAATCCCTACTATTTTTCCCGCGGTTTCAAATGATAGATCAACCTCCTCATCAGGCCTCAATGTGCCTGTACTATTATATAAATCACTCAGCTTTGAAGGCTTAATAAGGAACCCGCTGACGTTAAGTAATTGCCTTCCCTGCATTGCACCTTGTCCGGGACCGGCTGATCCGCCTCGCAAACCTTTTTGCATAGAAGAAAATAGTGGTTTAATCTTAGGATAAAATATAATTCCTGCAATCACAACAATTAATGAAATTGTAATTATCAGCCTTAATTTCTTTTTCATTTTTAGATTATATATTATCCGGAACCGTTCTGATTCCTGGTCCGGTTTACTATCAGTGTTAATTAATTCGATCCCTTTAATTTTGGCAGTCAAAGGTAGATAATTTGCATATTATTAAGTATTTCATACTTTGAAAATTATGTTAAAATTTCATAAAATGGCAGGTCCGGCATATCTCCTCTTTATTCAATAAAGGTTAATTTGTTAAATAAAACCAACTATTTTTGTAATTGATTAAAATATGAAAAAATGTTACAGAGAATTCAATCGGTATACCTTGTAATGACAACAATTCTGCCATTATTATTCCTTAAAGGCAGCTTTTTAAAGTTTATTAACAAAACCGGTTCTGAAATCTTATTCAGATTCAATGGCATCTTCCGGACAAATCCCGACGATGGATTGATGCTCATCAGACAGAATATGCCCGGATCAGTTATAATCGTCCTGATTGCATTGTTATCCCTAATCGCACTCTTCTGTTATAAAAAAAGAAAAATCCAGCTAAAAATTACACTGGCAGTAATAATTCTGACTCTGATTCTGATCTTGCTTTTAATGTATTTTGCATTCTTAGCCACGGATGGCTTCCAGGCGGTTCCTGTTCCGGGATATAAAATGTTCCTGCCCCTTCTGATCCTTGTTTTTGGAATTCTGGCTTACCGGAGAATTAGAAAAGATGAAGATCTCGTCGGTTCGTATGAAAGATTGAGGTAGGATGCTGGTTACATGAGGGAAACTAAATCAAAAACCCTTTGTGCGCCTTTGTGATGAACTTTGTGTCCTTTGCGGTTAAATTATCTGCAGATTCTCCTGATATGTAATTTTTTCACAGTAGTGGCATTTCAGCGCGACATTTTTCTTTGATACTACCCTGAATCTGGTAGTTACTGATTCAAAGTTAGTTACACATTTAGGATTCATGCACCTTGCAATA
>CAYPKL010000160.1:0-6186 GCA_964411285.1 uncultured Rikenellaceae bacterium | reverse complement strand
ATATATCAATATAAAGAAGAGAGATGCTTTATTATCTAATTGCGATCTTTTTCTTAAGAGAGTCATTTTTTTAGGGGTTGTAACCCCGCTGATGCCTAACGGCTGGCCGGTAAGTGCCGTGCGGTTAAAGGCGATGTATTTGTCGGTTTATTGATCGTTTGGTTTATTAAATGAAACTTCCGGTTTACTCAACTGCGAGCATGGCATTTACCGGCTTGTTAGGGCGGCGTTGATAGCTCAGGCAGCTCTGGGAGGCACATACAGATTGCATTCCTGGGCCGGTTTTGTAAATTTTTTTCCTACAAAACCGGGAATGTTATATGCAAGTGCCAGGAGCGAAGGCCGCGGGAGCCCGTTTCTTTTTTTCATTCAACCCGGATAACATCCTGTAATTTAATTAGACCACATTACAACTATAATTAAAAATAAGGGCGGACAATGCGACCCTAACTCCTTTGTGCCCCTGAACTTTTCAGGGGTAATCAACAATATTCCGTGTGTGCCCCTGTAAAACGTCAGTTCTTATTTCTTCTCTTTTGTTTGGTTTAAAAAAGATCTTCATAGGGTGATTTTATGTTCTGTAAACTTTTTGTACTTACATGCGTATATATTTCTGTTGTTCTGGAACTACTGTGTCCCAATAACTCCTGTATAAATCTTAAATCTGTTCCCGATTCCAACAAATGTGTCGCATAACTGTGTCGCAACCAATGCAACGTTACTGGCTTTTTAATTCCTGCTTTCCTTAACGACTGCTTTAATACACTCTCAAGACTTTTTTCACTGTATCTGCCACCTTTAAACTGACCTTCAAACAACCAGTTTAAAGTACGGTATGAGATCCGGTATTCTTCAAGCAATTTGAAAATTTTATCCGAAATGGGCACTATCCTGTCTTTCTTTCCTTTCGATTGTCTGATAAGAAGTACCCCTCGCTGCCTGTCAATATCTCCGGGTTTTAAATTAAGTAACTCACTTCGCCTTAAACCACAAGCATAAATAATAGAAAGCATTGCTCTGTGTTTCAGATTTGAAGGTGCCTGTAGTATTGATTTGATCTCTTCCTTGCTAAGAACATTTGGTAACTTGTGCTCCCTTCTTGGTCTCTTGAAAGTTTCAACAGCAAGTTTAACCTTATAAAAATGGTTGAAAAATAATTTTGTTGCACTAATTACCTGGTTTTGAAATGTATAACTCAATCTCCTGGGAATTACATATTCATTAACAAACCTAACCATGTCATCAGAATTAATCTCCTGACTCTCTTTTGGTTTGATGAATCTCAGAAAACAGCCTAACATTCCGATATAGGTGCTAATTGTTGAATCACTGTACCTCCGGTGAACCATCCATTTTCTGAATTCTTCAATATTTGCTATATCTCCCGGACTTAATTCCCCCAGTGTAGCAGAGACTTTGACTCCCGGGAGAGGTTCCTGCCTTTTTTCAGGTTTAAGCCTGGAATAATCGAGAAAAGTTTTTCCCTTTAGCAGCCTGAAAAGTTCCTTAACCATATCTGGCTTGTCAGGTATATGCCAGTATCTATTAGTGCTACTCCACCTGGCATCGGGAAGTTCTTTCACAAGTGCAATTAAATCAGGGTCGTAGGGGAATCTGAGAGCAACACGACTTACACCATCGTAAATTACCCTTTCAACTGTCAAATTTTTCATATTATGCAGCGAGCAAAATATAGATAACCAAAGATAAAATTTTAATCTGATTAAAGCAAGGCTTCGTCAGTCACAATAGCAATATCCAGTCCTCCAGGTATCCTTAAACAACTATATTGCTATTGCCTGACTTTCTTTGGCTATCGAAGTTAAACAATTTGTGGGGAAATCGGAAGTAATAATTGCAGAAATATTTAACCGGAATTAACTGGTTCAATACTTGTAAGCTTGTAACTCAGAACACAGATCGTGTCTAAAATGGCCCGGGAATGGATTTATTTGCAATATTTAATATATACTATGCAGTTGATAGCTAGATACATACATTGAATTGTATGATAGGGGTAATTGGATTAGAAATTGAAGTTTTAATGTGGAGATACTTGCTCTGAATGCCTTAATTCCGGACAGGCATTATTCGTAAATATATTCTGTGTTATCATTCACTTTAACCGGGTAACCAAGGTTATTATATTCATATGAAGTATTTGTTACCTGGATCTTTTGAATTGATGAATCTACCTCAAAATGAATCGTATATGTTTCTTTAATAATATTGTTTGGATTTGTATATTTCCCGGGCGTTGTCAGTCTCCTGAAGGCCTGATAAGGGTTTTTCATATTATCAAATTCATATTCAGTCGTTGTTGTCAGCTCTGTGATTCCCGATAACCTGACCGCGTATTTTACTTGCTTACTCAGGTTCCCTTTTTCATCATAATAATAATTTATGTAACCCGATTTTACATTTTTATTATAACTGGTTGATCTGATTATTTTATCATTCTCATACTGGAATTCCATAATATCAGGATAATCACCAGTAGAACGGATATAGGTTTTTCTGATCAATTGTCCGTTACTACCATATTCTAATTCATGAGTAATACTTTTGGGTGTATTTACAGGATTAACCCATTCTTTACGGTTCATTGCAGCCTCAAAAACCCGGCTATCACTGCCTGGTATTGAAACATCCCAATAAATATCGGATGACATCAACTGGTTACTGTCATTGTAATTGTGTTTCGAATAGTGAAATTTATTCTTCTCTTCCCTTAGCAAATTAGCTCCATTATAAGTATATTCCATATAAGTCTCGTCACCAATAATTACTTTACTGAGTAGTTGGATATCAGTGTTCTCGATAATCAGTGGTCTGTCTTTTTCACAGGATGATAAAATCAGACATGGAATCAGACAGAAATAAAACAGGTTTAATTTCATTTTAGTTGTTTGTTACCAGTTCATCGTGTTAAAGTCACGATTTATTCAATAACGAATATTTAGATATTGAGATTAGAATCAGTCCTTAGTAATGGTCATCTTTATTTTGAAATCCTCCTGAGGTATTACTTTATTGCCTACAGGAGCAGGATTAACCTCATTTACCCTGAAAGAATAACCACCAATACTTATAGGATTTCTTTCCGGATTATATAAATTCATTAAGGTGTCAATGTGACCAAAAGTTTTATAAAACCTTATATGAATATCGACATCTCCCGCCCAAATACAGACCACATCAATGGGGCATCTGTAATCATTTACACTGTCTATTGAGAACGAAAGATTTGAGTCGACTCTTGACTTGTCGCTTACAATGCTGTCAAATGATTTACCAGTTTCTATTTTTTCGCACCCAATGTAAAATAACGCACTCATTACTAAAGCTAAGAAACCGACTTTATGTTTCATAACGACGTGTATTAAATGATTATTAGCTAAGAAACATGAATCAAAAATCGTACCGATGTATTAATTAAAAAGTTAAAACTCGAAATCTCAGTTTTCAATGACTGCTAACTTGTTTATAAGCATTAAAAGTGATGTATAATTAATCCAGAAGATTAAATTTCCGGAGAAAATCATCTGTAACCTTAAGTATTTCATCATCAAAGTAGCGTGAATATTTTGGATTCCCATACCCCAGATAGTGCTTCCTTCCCTGAAATGTATGCAATTCAAAATAATTGCCTTCCTTTTTCATTGCGATTTCAAAAAATTGAGCTGTCCAGACAGGAACCTGTTCATCATCAGTTCCATGAAACTCGATCATCGGGGGTAATCCTTCTTTCATATTATGGGCCGGTGAGATGCTCCATATTTTGTCTCTGCGGTCAGCCAATAACCGGTCACACCATCCCTCAACTGCATTTATACATGCCGAAAACAACAAAATTGCATCCGGTCGGCAGCTTATCGCCGTGTCATCTGATTTTTCATTGTAATCATCGATCATAGCTGTGGATAATGCCAGATGACCTCCGGCAGACTGACCGGCTGCAACTATCTTATTTCCATCTATATGGTATTTTCCGGCGTTCCCCCGCACCCAGCGCATGGCCGATTTTGCATCCATTATAGATTCGATCGGGCTTATCGTCTTATGCGGGGTTACCCCATTTTCAACTGACAACCGGTAATTTACCGAAAACGTCACAATCCCCATATTCGCATAACGTTCACAGGTTGTAAAAAACTCATTTGGGGAGCCAAAGGCCCATCCACCTCCATGAAAAAAAACTATTGCTGTATTGTTTTCTCTTTTAAACGATTTGTCCGTGTAAAAAATATCAATCTTAAGATTGAATGTGTCAACTGTTTTGTAAACTTCCCGAATATGGATAACCGGGTCTATGGTTTCAGGCTGATCAGGTGAGGTGCAATCTCCCTCGATAGCACAATGGACCGGAAAAGAGAGCCACAGGAATATGAAAATGAATAGATTTTTCATGGTTTATGGTAAGGATTCATATCGTTTTTTATCGAAAATACTATAATCTTTTAAATGGAACAAACCGTACAAATGACAGACGGCTGGTTAAGATTTTGTTCCGTTTTTTTTCGAGCATGAGCAGTTCCTGTATAGCAAACGGAGCTCCTACAGGAATTACAAGCCTTCCTCCATCTGCAAGCTGATCAATTAATGGCTGGGGAATCTGTTCAGCAGCTGCCGTAACAACAATTATTTCAAAAGGAGCATGCTCCGGCCATCCCTTGTAACCATCACCATATTTTACTGTAATATTGTCGTACCCAAGTCTCTTCAACCTCTCCGAAGATTCCTCTGCAAGCTCCTTAACAATTTCAATACTATATACTTTCCCCACAATTTCAGCAAGAACAGCTGCCTGATAACCTGATCCTGTACCTATCTCAAGCGCTGTTTTTTTTATTGAAGGGCAAACAACCTCGGTCATATATGCAACAATATAAGGCTGGGAAATAGTCTGACCATAGCCAATTGGCAGCGGATTGTCATCATAAGCATCCTTTTCGTGATCTTCCGGAACAAACAAATGACGTGGCACCTTTCTCATCGCCTCAAGGACAGATGGGTCTTTAACACCCCTGTCGATGATCTGAACCCTGACCATTCTTTCCCTGTCAGCTTTATATCTATCGGATTGGAAAATATTGAAATCTTTCATGTCAGAATTAAAGAAAGAAGAAATAATATGCCTGTCCATTCTCCCTAAGATACTAAAATCCTTTAGTACATCAAAGAGTTGCAGGCAAATTAGTCGAACATGAATAACGATATGGGAATTATCTTACCAACAGATTTTCAAAAAACCCAAGGACTCCGTCTCCAAGGAACCTGACAACAGGCCAGATCGGAAGAAGGTCTATTTTGGTTATAACCATTACCAGGATCAATCCAAAAAAGACATAGGAACCATATTTGTACATGTTTTCATAAAGGACAGGGAACCTTTTAAAATAGTTTAACAGAAGATGGGAGCCGTCGAGCGGGGGCAGAGGTATCATATTAAAAACAAAAAGTCCCCAGTTTATATAAATTGCATATACAAAGATATCGTTCAATATCAGGGTTATGGTATTGTGTTGTGTTACCAGTAAGCCAAAAACTGCAAACAAAAATGAAATTACTATAGCGGTGATTGCATTTGATAAGGGACCTGCAAAAGCAATTTTCATTACATCAATACGCGGATTTCTTAAATTCTGTTCATTAAACTGCACAGGTTTTGCCCAGCCGAATCCTGCAAAAAGGAGCATAATAAAACCTAACAGATCAATATGTTTAAATGGATTCAAAGTCACTCTTCCCTGTTCCTGTGACGTATTATCTCCGCATGAACGGGCAACAAATGCATGACTGAATTCATGTACCGTCAGACCGAGAATAATGCCGGGAAGGAATTTTAGAATCCTTGCAAAATCAAAATTCTCCATTACTTGAAATAATTATCTTTGAAATAGAAAAAATAAATAAAAGACATCAGTTCCTGTGCTTTTTGACAGGTAAGTAAAAGTCTTGCTCTGTAAGACTACATTCTTTGATCATTTTTATGGCATATTCTGCACCGGAAAAATTTTCATCCAGATTATTTGTACCGACAGTGAATTTAACGCCGGCTTGTTTTGCTCTCTTAATAAAGGCAGCAGATGGGATTTTGTATCTGTTATTAATCTCAATAGCTATGTTATTCTTTTTTGCAGCTCCGATCACACCATCCATTCGCTTCTCCGTCCAGAATTTATC
>CAYPKL010000159.1:0-10723 GCA_964411285.1 uncultured Rikenellaceae bacterium | reverse complement strand
AATTAAATGAACAGAACCTTATTTTTTAAGATATAAGAAACAATATTGACATAAATGTAGGATAAAAAATTAAAATATGGTGCTGGGTACCGGGCACCGGGCGTCAGGCGTCAGGCGGCGGGCATTGGTAATCAGTGTTATTAGATACTTAATGAAAATAAAAACTTAATATAATCGTTAAATATACTTAAGCATTAATTCTTGACATAAAGAATCGGGATATCATGAATTACAATTATATCAAACCTGAGTATCTTGAGATGGTGACCGGAAATGATTCCGGGTTGATCAGAGAACTCGTGGTAATGTTCAAAGAGCAGACGGCGGAGATTTTCAGGGATATGAAATCTCTTTTATCGGGGAAAGAATATACATCTCTCGGACTTCTGGCCCACAAGGCAAAATCGTCGGTGGCGATCATGGGTATGGAGAGCCTTGCCGAAATGCTTAAACAGCTGGAGCTTAAGGCAAAGGAGGGAATAGAAACCGAAAAGTACGATTACTATATTACAAGGTTCGGGGAGGATACAAAATGTGCAGTCATTGAGCTGGAAACCATGGTCAATGGTGAAGAAAAAAGGAGTAATATGAAAAACATTGAAAAGAAAGGGAAAAACGACATCATTTCCTTTTCAGCCAATAAGCTGAATGCCACAACAATTGATGAAATAAAGGAAGGTATGAGCCAGGTTTTTACAAATCCTCATTCGAAAGTTGCCATTGATCTTAAAGGGGTGGAATATATCGACAGTTCAGGATTTGCATTTTTCCTTTCACTTCATAAAGCAGCAAAAAACAATTACGGTTTACTTAAATTTGTTCATCCTGAACAGAGGGTGATGGAGCTGTTCAATACCCTCCATCTGCACACTGTCTTCGAGATCTTTGATGATATGGATGAATGCATCAATTCATTCAAATAGCAGGTATCTGCCCGTTATGTGGTGGCAAATACCAGCCTGTCGTCACTTACGTCAATAAGAATATTATCCTCTTTTGAGATAGTTCCGGCAATAATACGTTTTGACAATTCATTTATTATCTCTTTCTGAATCAGCCGCTTTACCGGTCTGGCTCCCGACTGGGGATCATATCCGTGTTTTGCCAGCCAGTCGACTGCCTTTTCGGTAACTTCCAGATTAAAATTATTGTTTTCAAGAAGTTTCCTGAGATTACCCAGCTGGATTTTTACTATATCCCTGATCTGGTGGATATCAAGTGGCTTGAACATAACAATCTCATCTACGCGGTTAAGAAATTCAGGACGAAGTGATTTCCGGAGCAGCATAAATATTTCTTTTCTTAAAGCCTCTGCTTCATTTGCAGGCATGCTATTCTTCCATTTCTCCATCTTATCCCTGATAACATCTGAGCCCAGATTTGAAGTCATTATAAGAATAACATTTCTAAAGTTGACTGTACGTCCCTTGTTGTCAGTAAGTCTTCCTTCGTCAAGTACCTGAAGGAGAAGGTTGAACAGGTCAGGATGAGCTTTTTCAATCTCATCGAGCAAAACGACCGAATAAGGTTTATGTCTTACCGCTTCCGTGAGCTGGCCGCCTTCTTCGTATCCGATATATCCCGGAGGCGCTCCAATCAGTCGTGATACTGAATGCCGTTCCTGGTATTCTGACATATCGATCCTGGTAAGAAGGTTTTCATCGTTGAACAGAAATTCTGCCAGAGCTTTGGCAAGTTCGGTTTTTCCAACACCTGTTGTACCTAGAAAAATGAATGAACCCACCGGTCTTTTCTGATCCTGAAGCCCTGCCCTTGATCTCCTTACCGCATCTGCAACAGCACTTATTGCTTCATCCTGCCCGACTACCCGCTTATGAAGTTCATCTTCGAGACGCAGTAGTTTTTCCTTTTCACTCTCGATCATCCTTGATACAGGAATTCCTGTCCATTTTGAGACTATTTCTGCAATATCTTCCGCTCTTACTTCCTCCTGGATGAGTGATCCCTTACTTCTTTTCTTTTCTATCCTTTCTTTAATTCCTGTAATTTCTTTTTCCAGAGCGCCTATCTTTCCATAGCGGATCTCAGCGACTTTCCCGTAATCACCCATGCGCTCAGCCTGTTCGGCTTCGAGCCTGAGCGATTCGACAATCTCCTTTTTATCCTGAACATTCTCAATCATCTCCTTTTCAGATTTCCAGGCTGCCAGCAGCTCATCTTTCTTAGACTGCAGGTCAGCCAGTTCTTTTGAGATATGTTCCTCCTTTTCGGTATCTCCGTCCCTTTTTATAGCCTCTCTTTCAATTTCCAGCCTTGTAATTGAACGGGTAGCTTCGTCTATTTCTTCGGGAACAGAATTCATTTCCAGACGCAATCGTGATGCTGCCTCATCAATAAGGTCAATTGCCTTATCAGGTAAAAACCTGTCAGTTATATATCTTGTTGAAAGATCAACAGCTGCTATTATTGCTTCGTCCCTGATTATTACCTTATGATGAGCTTCATATTTCTCGCGTACACCACGGAGGATGGATATTGAGTCTTCCCTGTCAGGTTCATCAACCATTACAACCTGGAACCTTCTTTCAAGAGCCTTATCCTTTTCGAAATATTTCTGGTATTCATTTGTTGTTGTGGCGCCAATAGCTCTCAGTTCGCCTCTTGCAAGGGCAGGTTTCAGAATATTGGCGGCATCCATCGCTCCTTCCGAGGCACCTGCGCCGACAAGGGTGTGAATTTCATCGATAAACAGGATAATCTCTCCATTTGATGAAATTACCTCATTTACTACTGATTTCAGCCTTTCTTCAAACTCGCCTTTATATTTAGCCCCGGCGATCAGAGCACCCATGTCGAGAGAATAAACTGTCTTTGATTTCAGATCTTCAGGTACATCACCCCTGATAATACGGTGTGCAATACCTTCTGCAATGGCAGTTTTACCTACTCCGGGTTCACCAATCATTATGGGATTGTTTTTTGTTCTCCGTGTCAGTATCTGCAGGATACGCCTTATCTCCTCATCACGTCCGATAACGGGATCAAGTCTTCCTGATCTGGCTCTTTCGTTAAGATTTATGGCATATCTGTTGAGTGAATTAAATGTTTCGTCCGATGTTTGGCTATCGACAGTTGCTCCCTTACGAAGTTCGCTGATTGCCGACCTGAGGTCTTTCATTGTCAATCCATGATCTTTAAGTATCTGTGATGCAGGGTCGGAAATATCAAGAATACCCATAAGAATATGTTCTGCGGTGACAAACTTATCATTCATTTTCGAAGCATGATCGTTTGCTTTGCGCAAAGCTTCCGAAGCTCCTGAAGAAAGGTAATTTTCAGCCCCTGTAACCTTTGGAAATGTGTCAATAAGCTTTTCAATATCCTTCAGGACAACCTGGGTGCTTACACCTATTTTGCCAAAAAGCCATTCCGTCATGTTTTCTGCCTGGCTTAAGACACCCTGCAGCAGGTGGGCACATTCAACTGACTGCTGACCTTTTGCAGAAGCAATATTAAATGCCTGCTGAACAGATTCCTGTGCTTTTAATGAAAAATTATTAAGATTCATTGTTTATAATTTATACCCAAATTAAGCAATTTTTCTGCCATAAGCTTTATATGACGATATGACATTGATTTGATGATCAATTATGTCATTCTGGCAAGGCGGGGTTGTCTAAAAAGTTTTTTTTCTGGGATTTTACCTTTGTGAGATTTTGGGTTGTACTTTGTGCTCAAAGGTTAACTCAAAGGGTCACGAAGGACTTTTTATACATCCCCGATACAATACCTCTGACTTTTGTCTTTATACTTTTGTCTTTTATCTTTACACTATAAATAATATCGGAAAATGAGCAAGCTGATCTGGAAACCGGGCACAATGATTTATCCGCTGCCGGCAGTGATGGTAAGCTGCGGGGCATCGAAGGAAGAGTATAACATAATTACTGTTTCCTGGACAGGAACAATCTGTACTGATCCGCCAATGTGTTATATTTCTCTGAGGCCTGAGCGTCACTCGTACGGTATTATAAGGAAGAACGGAGAGTATGTGATCAACCTTACAACAGAGGCCCTTGCCCGTGCTGCTGACTGGTGCGGGGTAAGATCAGGAAAGGATTATAACAAATTCGATGAAACAGGGCTGACTCCCGTAATGGCTTCGAGGGTGAACGCTCCTCTTATTATGGAGTCACCAGTTAACATTGAATGCAAGGTTAAGGAGATTAAGGAGCTGGGATCACATCATATGTTTATTTCAGAAGTGGTTACAGTAAATGCCGATAAAAGTCTTTTTGATGAAAAGAGCGGAATATTCAGGCTCTATGAAGCTAATCCCGTTTGTTATTCCCACGGAAAATATTATGAAACAGGTAAGTTTATCGGTAAATTCGGATTCTCGGTTGAAAAAAAGAGGAGCAAACGCAGAAAAAAATGATCGCGTTTTTAACTTAATTTTCTCACATTTTGTTAATAATTTATACCAGATTGATAAGAATACCCTGTTTTGATGCTAGTATTTAACCATCTATTCCTTTAGATTAGCATACAATTCCCTTACCTGAAGGTTTTTGTCTCATTTTTACTATTGCCAATGAGTGAGAAGATAATTGAAACCCTGATGAAGCTCTTTGCGTTGTTTGCAAAACCTCAACGGAATGAAGCTGAAAAAAAAGGTGTTGTTGAAGCCTTTCTGAGTCATCTTCTCAATCAGGAACTTGTAAAAAAATATCTCAGTGTTTATACTGATGCCTATAAGGAAGCTGCTGACAGACTGGCGAGAAGCACTCCTGAACGGCGTGAAGGAGCCATAGCAATAAGGATTACAAAGCTCTGCAAGGATATTAATAATGAAGGACAGCTCGATCAGGAGCAGAGAGTCGTTATAGTTATCAAGGCCCTGGAGTTCTGTAAATCGGGGGGTGAGATAGTTTCTCAGATGGAGCTGGATTTTATTTTCACCCTGGCAGACGGATTGGGTATCTCTCCGGAAGAATTTAAAATTCTGAAAGAGTTTGTCCTGAATCCGTTCTCTGTAATCCCCTGTTCTCCAAACCTTCTGATTATTACTGGTCCGGAACAAACCCCTCATGATTCCATTGTTAAATACATTCATAAGGAGATGCTTAAAGGGCAGATATGGATCCTGTTTGTCCCTTCCGTAAGTATGTATTTCCTGCGGTTCTCAAGGTCGGGTGAGTTATCAATGAACGGACAACTGCTGAATCAGGATATTGTTTATCCGGTAAGCCAGGGATCATCAATCAAGGGATATAAAATCGCTCCTATATATTATTGGGATATTACGATGCAGTTCCTGAAGGAAGAATTTCTTGCCTCCAGAGTGGTTTATGAAGTAAATAATCTTGAATACAGGTTTAAAACGGGTGAAGTAGGCATCCACCACATGACTTTTAAAAGTGAGTCGGGAAGAATGATTGGCATTATGGGTGCAAGCGGTGCCGGGAAATCAACCCTTTTAAGTGTATTGAACGGGATAAATCCACCGTATGACGGGGAAGTTCTTATAAACGGAATAAGCATTCACAGGGAAAAAGAGAAGATTAAGGGACTTATTGGCTTTGTGTCGCAGGATGACCTTCTTATTGAGGAGCTTACAGTTTTTGAAAATCTTTACTACAACGCAAAGCTTTGCTTTGGGAACCTGACAGAAGAGGAAGTAACAGAAACGGTGGATAATGTGTTAAAGAGCCTGGGTCTTTATGAAATAAGGAACATGAAAGTAGGTTCGCCGTTAAATAAAAAAATCAGCGGAGGCCAGAGGAAAAGACTTAACATTTCACTTGAACTTATCAGGGAACCGGCAATTTTGTTCCTTGACGAGCCTACATCAGGGCTCTCATCGAGAGATTCTGAAAATATTCTCGACCTTTTAAAAGAGCTCGCCAGGAAAGGGAAACTTCTGTTCATTGTGATTCATCAGCCATCGTCGGATATTTTTAAGATGTTTGATAAACTAATTATCCTCGATACCGGAGGATATATGATCTATAATGGCAATCCTGTTGATTCGATCGAATATTTTAAAAAGAAGATTGGTCAGGCTGATTACAGTGACAGCGAATGTCATACATGCGGCAATGTAAATCCGGAACAAATTTTCAATATTGTTGAAACCAGGGTTTTTACGGAGAGTGGCGAGCCTACAGAAACACGACGCATCTCCCCGGGCGAGTGGCGAAATCTTTATGAAGCTGCACGGAAAGAGGAACACCTTGAGAGAGGAGATTCATTACCTGAAATATCATTCAGGACCCCCGGAAAGCTTAAGCAGCTATTGATTTTCACCGGGCGCGACGTCAGGTCTAAAATTGCTGATCTGCAATACATTCTGATAACTATTTTTGAAGCTCCGGTACTCGCTTTCTTTCTTGCGTTTCTTATCAGGTATTTTGATGAAAGCGTAAAAAATCCAAAATATTCCCTGATCGATAACAGCAATTTGCCGGTTTACATTTTCATGTCGGTTATTGTTGCTATCTTCATGGGGCTCACTGTAAGCGCCGAAGAAATTATTAAAGACAGGAAGATACTTAAACGTGAATCTTTCCTGAATCTGAGCTGGAACAGTTATCTTCTTTCAAAAGTCTCTGTTCAGTTTGCAATATCAGCTTTTCAGGCACTTGTTTTTGTGCTTATCGGCAACTCTATAACAGGAATTAAAGGAATGATGTTCGAATACTGGCTTGTGCTGTTTTCCTGCTGGGCTTCAGCCAATTTGCTCGGAATGGTTATATCCGATAGTTTTAAAACAGTTGTTACTATTTATATTCTGATCCCTTTCCTGGTAATTCCCCAGATAATTTTAAGCGGTGTAATGGTAAAATTTGAAAAGCTTAATCCGGGAATATCATCGCCGGTTGACATACCGTTGTATGGGGAGATGATCACTGCCCGATGGGGGTATGAAGCTCTTGCAGTAAAACAATTCACAGGCAATAAATATGAACGGAATTTTTATTCATTTGATAAGGGAATGAGCATTGCCAGATTTAAAAAGGATTACTGGAATTCAAAACTAAAAGGCAATCTTGATAACATTATGCTCGACCTTGAAAAGGGAGTCAGAGGTGATGATTTTGACAGCGACCTCCGGCTTGTTTCAAATGAAATACAGAAAGAACTGAAGATCCTTCCCGACATAAAATTTAACTTCGTTCAGGAGCTGACGCCTGAACGGATCACTCCTGAGATTGTCTCTGAAGCAGTGAATTATGTGGAAGCTGTGCGAAGACACTATATCCTGTTTTATAACAATGCCAATAACGATAAAGATGAGCTCATAACAAAATTAGAAACAGATAACCTGACAGGGTACCGCAAACTCCGGAATAATAATTTCAACACTTCCCTTGAGGAGTTTGTGACCGCAAAGAATGAAACCCAGAAGACTATTGATTATAATGAAGAGCTGATCCAGAAACTTGATCCTGTTTATATGGATCCGAAACATAAATTTATCAAGGCGCATTTTTATTCACCAACAAAACAGGTTTTCGGAAATTACATTGACACCTATATTATAAATGTGGCTGTAATATGGTTTATGACTTTCGTTTTGTATCTTATTCTATATTTCAGGATGTTGAAGAGGGTTCTTAGTTCAGGGGGAAAACTTTTTGGAAAAAAGGCGAAAGGAGCTGACAGGGAATTGGTATAAAAAAGAGGCTGTCATTTCAGCAACAGTCTCCTTAATCCAGTATATGAATTTAAAAATTGTAAAATAATACCAGTAAGATTATTCTACAATCTCAATCATCTTAAACGGGACCCTGATTATCGATTCATAATCTTCTCCGGCTTCGAGCATATCCTCATCATCTTCCTCATAGTACCAGTTTACTTCAACATCGTTTTTTGACTTATGGATAGCTTCAAGCTTTTTAAAGACATCAAGAATGCATTTTGAGGAGCTGGTATTAAAATATTCAAGCCTGATATCTACTTTTGTTTTCTCAAGTGGCGATTCCTTATAATTTTCAAGCCAGTCAACCAGTGGTTTATAAAACTCCACTGAGTTTTCGGGGATTGAACGGCCTTTGATTTCAAAAACTCCTTCGTCGGCATCAAATTTTATTGTAGGTGTCTTGGGTGTTCCTTCAATAATGATAGGTTTCATATTAATAGTGTTTATGTTTTTAGTTTCCCTCTTTGACAAGAATATTCAGGTTGAAAAAAGAGTATTGTTTGTTATATTCCTTAAAACTGTATTCCAGCTTATTGCCTGATTTCCTGGCGATATCAACTAATCCAAGGCCTCCTCCTCCCTTTGAGGAAATTCGTTGGTGGTTAAGTATAAATTTGTACAGTTCAGATATCTCTTCATGACTCGACCGGTTAATCCGGTTTATTTTTTCCTCAAGGTCACTGACATTTTCATTCCTTATAAAATTGGCTGTAAATATTCTATAACCTTTATCTATCTTATTTATTGTGAGAAATCCAAATTTATCAGAATTCTGATCTTCAAAATCTTCAGGCACTTTGTCAACATGGTGATACAGATTCTGCAGACTTTCAACCAGGACATTATATAATTTCTTTCTCAGTCGTGAAGGTTCATTACTTTTAACCATTCTCTCCTCGACAATGTCCAAAATCTCATTAATCTTTTCCGATTCAAAATCACCCTTGAAATAGAGTATAGTATTGCCCTTTGAAAGGGTTAAAAAATAATCTTCAACATTAAAGCTCATTTAAGCTTCATTTTTTTTTTAGAGACACAAAAATTCAGAAACAAATATAGTAAAATTCTTATGAAGCAAATTTCATGCTTTTTAACAATAGTATTAACAATTTAAAGAAAGTATCAGCAATACTATCCGGGTTCCGGAACTGATACTGCTACAGGATTTTCTTCCGGGATCCCTGATACAGTTCATATTTAACGAGGCTGCATTGAAGTGATCCGTTATAAAGCGGGATTTTCTTTGATGGTTTCAGGCCAATATAACGGAGGTAATCTTTATCCGAGGTTATCAAAAAAGCGTTATAGCCTGGGAAATTATGCTTCATTGTGGTGCCTATCATACTGTAAAGTCCTTCGATATCAGATGGTTTAAGCCTTTGCCCGTAGGGTGGATTCATAATAATATATCCATCTTCACCCGCAGCCTTAAGATCGCTGAAATCATTCTTCTCAATACTGATCAGGTTTGACAAGCCCGCTGATTCAACATTGATTCTTGCCTGAAGCAGTGCGGATTCAGAAATATCGCTGCCGGAAATTCTGACAGAAGGAGATAAAATTCCTGTATCACTCTCGTTCTTTACTTTTTCAAATAATCCGCTGCTGAAGTCCTTCCATCTTTGGAATCCATAAGATTTTCTGAATCTCCCGGGCGGAATCGCTGCAGCAATTAGCGCAGCCTCAATGGGAATTGTGCCTGATCCGCACATCGGATCGAGCATTGGTGTTTTTGCTTCCCATCCTGAAAGAAGAATTATTCCTGCAGCAAGAACCTCATTCAGTGGTGCCGGACCCTGCTCCTTCCGGTATCCTCGTTTGAACAGAGGAACGACAGTAGAGTCGATGGATACTGTAACCCTGTCGTTGCTAATGTGCAAATTGAAAACTATATCCGGATCAACGGTATCAACCGAAGGACGCCTTCCGGTGTTTTTGCGGAACCAGTCTGCAATTGCGTCTTTCAGCACTAATCCCGCATATCCCGTATGCTGAAAAACCGTAGAATTCACAACAGATACAATCGAAAAAGTCTGATTGATGTCAAGATAGTTGTTCCACTCAATTTTAAGGCTGTTTCTCATAAGGTCCCCTGCCGACCTGATTCTGAAATCAGCGACAGGCATAAGTATTGACAGGGCGGTTCTTAAGCAGTAATTAGCCTTATAAAGAATTTTCAGATCACCGCTGAAGCTGACAGCCCTGTTAACCGGAGTAATTTCATAAGCTCCAAGGTTGCGAAGCTCTTCTGCCAGGACGTTTTCAAGTCCAAATAGAGTTTTTGCCAGATAATTCATCGTATCTTTTATGATAACTTTCAAAATTAATTAATTACAACTGATATCCCATAAAAGAGGACCGGGCCGGGTAATATTATGCGGGTTAAAAATTATGTATCACTGCCCGGAATATCATAAAATTCCTTACATTCACAAAAATTTTAAATCATTTCTTATGAAAAAATTCGCAGCGATATCCGGAATATTCCTTTTTTCATTTATTCTCTTGCTGACATCATGTAAGAAAGAAAAGTCACTGAATGAACTTATTCTTGGAAAATGGACAGTTGAATCGATTACTCAGGTGTATTATGAAAACAATGCAAAGATCTCGGAATATACTCTTTATTCAATGGATTCTGAAATGTCTGTTCAATTTGATCCGGAAGGTTCAGGAATAATTTATGAGGACAATGCAATTTACGGTGCATTCACCTGGATACTGAGCGGCAATACTCTTACTATCGAATCAGGAAGCGGTGATCCTACCGTATGGGATGTAAGCATCGATAATGATATTCTCACATGGTCATTTGAAGAAAGCGAAGTCGTTGATAACGTGACCCAAAAATATGAGTACTTTTACTCTGCAGTAAGAGCCAATTAATAACCAAGTATCCTGTCATATTCTGCTTTGTCTGAAATTGCTTTAAGTGCTTTTTCAATTACAATATCATTTTCATTAATGATCCGGAAGTATGCGTTTGTCTGCCATCTGTTGGAGGCGACAAGCGCCTTTAGCACGCTTAATATTTCAGTCTGTGATACGCTGAAC
>CAYPKL010000158.1:0-6625 GCA_964411285.1 uncultured Rikenellaceae bacterium | reverse complement strand
TTCTACCATACCCTGAAGCAGCAGTCCGCTTTTAGAGGGTGGCATGAGGTCAAATGATTGCTTTTTCCCCATACTTAACAGAATTATGCCCTTGTTGGCGTCGTAATACCCTGTTGAAACATCATATGTGTAATCATTACCCGCACAAAGCACATCGGGGTAATAATCACCATTAAAATCCCGTATTATCATTTTCTTAATTGGAGAAACCTGTAACTCAACCGGCAACTTATTCCAAATGAATTTACCATTTTCATTCCATATAACATAACTTGAAGGAGTATTGATATGCAGGTTAAGTTCTAATCTTTTCAAAATATCCTTATCTATAATATCATCAATTGTAGCATAACTGAAAGAGGCATAACTTTTAAATTTCTTTTTAAAATATGAAGCTTGTCCGGCTAAATCGTCCAAATAATTTACTGGATATTCTGTCATTTTAGAATTCCTGTCTTTCCAATATCCTGTTATTATCGGGTCGAGATTACCGTCAAGGTCCAGATCGATAGCATAAAGTTTTAAAGGATATTTATCACTTATTGTGAAACGATTATTCTCTCCAAGATTTCCAGCTACATAGTCGTCATCGCCATCATGGTCAAAATCCCCGGCGATAATTGAGTACCAGATTCCATGATGCTCTTCAATCTCAGGTATGGCCACGGGGACAAGTTCTTTCCCGTTTATATTCTTCAGAATTACAATAGAATTCCATTCTCTTGCAATAAACAGATCTTCCCAGCCATCTTTATCATAGTCGCTCCAGACAGCATCGGTTACCATACCCATGTTCAGGCGGCACCATGGCTCAACTTTGAGGTTGCCTTTTTCGTTAATTATCAGCCATGAATCGTTTGCAAAAGGGAACAATCCCTTTTTTACTCTGGAACCGATAAATAAATCTATATACCCATCATGGTTAAAGTCGCAAGGACTCACAACAGAAGCAGGAAATGGCGGTATGGGAAGACTTGTCCTTATAAAAGAACCATTGCGGTTTTCGTACAGGTAATGCTGGTAATCATTTTCTTCGGGGTTTTCATATCCACCCGCGACAGCCACCACATCATTTTGGCCATCGTTATTGATATCCATAACCGCGAGACCTGATTCAGAATACTCCTTTTGAGTTGTCAGTCCCTTAAATTCCGCCTTTTCAAATCCTCTTTCTTTTCTTAAAAGGACTGTTGTTGGAAGTTTATTTGTAGAACCGATAATCATATCTTCACGACCATCGCTATCAACATCTCCTTTAGTCATGACTGGTCCAATCTGAGAGAACTTATGGGGGATAATTTTCTGATTGAGAAAAAAATCCACAAAATCTGTCTGCTCGTGTTTATAATCTAACACATTGTCGCATTTACTAAATACCGGGTTAATTGTCCCGGGGGTATTAGTAGTCGTATCTGCAGGTCTGGAATTCAGTTCGTTTAATTCAATTGTCTGATTGACCTTGACTTGTTTCAATGCGGTTATATATCCGCTTGCAGGCCATTCGACTCTTATCGAATCTATAATTGTGCTACTCCCTAGTCCAAAGTGAATCACCGGATCAACCGAAGAAGCATATCCTCTTGTTAAAAAGTGCTCGGTATACTGGGATTTGCCCATGATCCATAACTCAACCTTTGAACCTATGGCCATTGTATTGCCAGGCTTTCCTGTAAGCCTGATATTTATATAGTGGGATTTATTTTTTGACCTTTCAACAGTAAAGTTCCTTAGTATAAAAGCTTTATCATTTATATTATTTACTACGTAATCAAGATCTCCATCATTATCAAGATCCACAAAAGCAGCTCCGTAAGAGAAAGAAGGGATTTCCGGGAGCCATTCCTTTGACCTGTTTATGAAGTGAAGATCACCTGTATTTTCAAATACTTCATTTGGTATTTTCAGTACAGGGGCCATGTTGATTATATCGCTTTCTTTGGTAAGGAATCCTGCAACAGTTGCTTTATATTTGATCCAGTCTTTGTCAGTCAGGTCTCTGGGGTACCCGGTTGTAATGATCAGGTCTTTATCACCATCATTGTCATAATCGGCAAACAGGGGAGACCAGCTCCAGTTGGTCTGATAGATGCCCATCATTTGACCCACCTCGCTATAGGGAAGCATATCGTTGTTCACAAATCCGTTGTGCAGATGTAACATATTCCTTACATACTGGTGTTCATAATCAAATTTCGCATCATATAAATAATAAAGATAGCTGTAGCCATTGTTCGTTTGCTTTCTTTTATAATATGCATCGGGCATCATATCGAGTGTGAAAATGTCAGGATTTCCGTCGTTATTCACATCAGCCATATCATTACCCATTGAGGATCGTGTTTGATAAGATATGTAATTTCTAATTTCGTTACGGAAGGTCCCGTCACATTGGTTAATATACAAAAGGTCATTGGAACTAAAGTCATTTGAAACGTAGATATCCGGGTATCCATCCTTGTTCACATCACCCATGGCCAGGCCCAATCCAAATCCTTCATAAACAATTCCTGACGGGATTGTCACATCGGTGAAGATACCGTTCCCGTTATTCCTGTAAAGCTTATCATTGTTGCCAGCGGTCCCGTCGATTATTTTCAGGCGATACAAAGCGTCCATCCTCTTAGTTAACGTATTATTCAAAACATACAGATCAAGATCACCATCTCTGTCGAAATCAAAAAAGGCGGCACTTACTGACTGACCCTTTTCAGCAATTCCGTACTTTTCAGCCATTTCAATGAAAGTAGGATCCATTCCATTTTTGGCACCATTACTGACCCATAGCCTGTTTTTACATTTATGTGGATTATTGCTGGCAGTTGAAGTGAGATACACATCCAGCCATCCGTCGCTGTTGATATCCACAAGTGCCACACCGCTGTACCACTGATCATTTGTAAGTCCGATAAAATTACTGCTGATATCCCTGAATTTAAAATTGCCCAAATTCAGATACACCTTTGAAGAAACCTGGTTTCCCGCAAAAATGATATCCGGCAAACCATCGTTATTCAGGTCCCCTACCCCCACCCCGGCACCATTATATATATACTCATAATTGGCGGCATTTAAACTGTCAGTCTCCACTATTTTGTTTTCAAAATCAATGCCTGTTTCTCTGGAGCTTAAAAACCGGAACCGCTGTGAATGGGTACATGAAATGATTACTAAGGCAAATAAAAGCAGTAACAATTTCCTCATTGTATAATATAATCTTAACAGAGAAAACTAAAAACAACCCTAAAACTTAGGTGCTTTTCCTGTTCTCTTATATTCCTTTACCTGGAATTTAACGCTTTCGATGGTTTCTTTCACCATTTTCTTGCGGTAATTGGATAAGTTCGTCATTTCCCTTAATAATTCATTTTTTGCCGAATCACTAATTTGCTTACCAAAAACAATATTTTCGTAAATATCCGGCTTGTCGTAAATAAACTGCAAGGCACTGGTATCCGGGGCAAGATTAACTGTCTTGCTAAATTCGACAATGGGATTATCATCGGTATTTGATGGAGCATCTTCACAATATTTCGTCAACATATCCTTTTCCATCGAAAATTGGGATACAAATTCAAAAGGCTCAGTCATATCAATGTTTAAAAGATCGGCTTTTACCTTTGAATCTTTAAATCTTTCCGATACAAGCTGATAGTTTATTGTAATCGGCTCTTCAGAACCTATCACAATAATTGTATATTCATTTATGTACCATAACTGGCAGTATTTGAAAGCATTAGTAAATGCTTTCAACTGTGCTTTAAACTCCATTTCGTTCATCCAGTTTGGTGGTGCCCACTGGCACATGATACCTCCTTTATTCATTCTGCTTTTACAAAGCTCATAAAAATCCTGGGTGTAAATATTATTACTCAACCGGGGATGAACGGCATTAGAAGTAATAATATCGTATTTGTTTTTTGTTTTAAATAAAAATCCCCGGCCATCCTCCAGATAACTGTGCACTTTAGGGTGTTTGAGGGCGGCATTATTCCATTCATTCATTATCAGACCCGATTTCATGACCCCGGTGCATATTTCAACAATATCTACCGTATCTATTTCCGGCTGTATAAGCGACTCGACAGTAAATCCTAACCCGAAACCGATAACCAATGCCCGGTTAGGTTGCGGGTGTACCATATACGGTATATACCCTAACATCCTGTTCACTATCTGATCTTTAACAGAAGTATAAGCGGTATTATGCCCATTTATGTTCAAAGCTATGTAATTATGATATTGACGTAGTGTAACTGTTCCATCGACACCTTCATAATAGAAATAGACTTTTTCTACAAAATTCGTCCATAATTCATACCTGCTTTTATCCCACCACGAGAAATACTTTTTATCGGGCGCCTTCAGGAATAAAGTAACCGACAATAACAAGGTTGCTGACAACAAAATAACTTTTAGTCTTATGTTCATCAACTGATTAAAGTACAGGAGTAAAATGCCCAGGATTACATTCAAAACCACTATAGTAACAAACGACATCACCACACCTAACAAAGGGATAAGAACAAAACCGGCCATAAATGAACCAAGTACAGAGCCTATTGTATCGAGAAAGCCTATCATCCCCATACGTTTCCCTAATTTTCCGATGTTGTCGGCATATAATTTGCTCACAATCGGATAGACCATCCCGGTTAGTGTAGCCGGGATAATTAAAATAAGGAAAAATACCAGGTACTCTTTTCCAATAATTTTCACCCAGGGATCAAATACTGTACGTTCAAGATTGAGTATGAGCGAAAGCTTTGAAAAAAGCATCAGTAATGCCAAAGAAACAAGTCCTATCAGAATTTCCAGCAAAGCTAACAGGACTACCAGGCTTTTTCTTTTATCGACCCATTTGGAGATGAGGTAACTGCCCATTGAAAGTCCGAAAATAAAACCGAGGATGATCACACTGAAGAAATATGTGGTTTTATCGAACGAGAAACCTATAAATATCCTTGTCCAGATTACTTCAAACGCCAGTGTTGAAAAACCCTCAATGGCAAAAACCCATAAGACCAGACGCAATAAAGGTTTCGACAACTTATTGGTTTCATCGATAATGTTTTGTGCGTTACTCTCATTTTCAACAATAACAGATTGTCCGGGGATATTTTTAAATACAAAAAAAACTATAACAGCATTAAGAAGGTTGATACAGGCAGCAATATAGAGCGAAGTAGTAAGCCCGAAAGTTTTAATTAAAATAAAACCGGCAAAGAAACAACCTGTTACAGCCCCTAAATTATTGATGGCATAGAGGTTGCTCACATGCCATCCAAGATTTTTCAATTGTCTTACAAAAAATTTAAATATAACGGGCAATGTACCCCCCATAAGAATGGTAGGAACTAAAAGATAAACGAATGAAAATATAAATTTAACCAGTTGCTCTGAATAATCCGAAAATCCAAATTTCTGAATTATAGGTGTATAGAGGTTGATCAGTCCTTTGAAGGTTAAAGGAAAGAGTATAGCAAAAAGGCCGATACCGAATTCTAAAAGCATGAACAACCGGAGGGGGCTTTTTACTCTGTCAACCAAACGTCCAAATATCAGGCTGCCGATGGCTAATCCCCCCATAAATGCCGATAACACTGTGGCCATTGTATAAACATCAACCCCAAAAACCAGCCCAAATTTACGTATCCAGACAATTTGATAAATCAGAGCACTAACGCCCGAAAAAAACAGAACTGCAAACAGTACGATTTGCGGCATCCGGTTTATACTTCTATTCTGCATGCTGTGGAGATATTTTTAAAGTTATATAAATTAAATTTAATGACTATTTGTAATCATTAATAAAATATTTAAATGATTTATAACTCTCAAATTAAATTTTAAAGAAGGGGCTATGAAAGATGTCATAGCCCCATGATCCTGGAAATAATTATAAGCTAACCATTATTACTAATATCCGGCATTCTGCAGCACTAAATTGTTTGAATTAATCTCTGATGAAGGGATAGGAAACCACATTTTCCCCTGTGTAGCAGTAAAGAAATCATGGAATCTGAATTCAGAAGCCGGTCTTGAGCAACTAAAACCTGTCGGGCTATTTCCGCCATCCCAGGTGCTTAGGTCTATGTATCCTGCATAATGCCAACGTTTCAGGTCAAACCAACGGTGATCATCGTCGCCGCATAACTCACGCAGGCGCTCGTCCATGATCCATTGCATGATTGTTGACTCGTTTGTTTCACCTGTGCTGAAATCGGCAGGAACAGTGCCGGTGCCTCTCGCCCTTGTCCTGATCTGGTTAATTAAAGCAATAGCATCAGATTTGCTTCCACCGCTATTTAACAAAGCTTCGGCTTTCAGTAAGAGAATGTCGGCATACCTAAGTATCCTCGGGTTGTTCATTGAGGTGTTAAACTGGCCCTCAATATCGTGTTTTATGTATTTCGCCCACTGTTCGCCATTGTAATTGGGGTCAGTAATAGGAACAAACGTTTCGGCTGCCCTGGGATCACCTGCGTCGAATATAGCAACAAGCTTTTTGGTAGGAACATAAGGACAATTACCCCACCATTGCCATTGTTGGGTATAATATCCTAAATAATTATTCATAGAGCCAATGGCCTGGTTAAAATCGTTGCCCAACCAGATATTTTCGAAA
>CAYPKL010000157.1:0-5195 GCA_964411285.1 uncultured Rikenellaceae bacterium | reverse complement strand
ATTCGGAGCTTCGGTAGTTCTGCTTGTTCTGATTATCAGCCTTACAAGTTGTGCAACTCACAACAGGCACAAAAGAATGCATGCTGTTCCCTGTCCATGCGAAACCCAGAACAGAAGGTAACTAAATAAGGCTCTAGACTCTAGACTCTAGACTCTAGACTCACAACTTATTATTCACCCCCTCTCCCATTTTCCCTCGCCCTCTCTCCCTCTATTCATCTTCATCAAACAGCAGCAACTGTCTCTCATCACATGCTTCCGATTCAAGATTTGAAACACTTACTCCAAGTAATCTGATTCTGGATCCTTCAAGATTCATCGTTTTCCTGAGTCCGGTAACCTCCTTATGAAGCATTTCAAAATTCCTGATATAATTCGGCAGGGTCCGGCTTCGGGTTATCTGCCGGAAATCCGAAAATTTTACTTTAACAGTAACTGTTCTCCCTGTGGTTTCTGAATGTCCAAGCCGCTCAAAAAGTTCCTTTTCAACTTTGTAAAGCTCGGCAATGATCTCAAACCGGGTTGTAAGATCTTTCTCATATGTCATCTCTGTGCCAATGGACTTTCGTTCCGCTGATGGTTCAACAGGACGTTCATCAATACCCCTTACAATATCAAAATAGAACTTGCCGGCTTTGCCAAAATTCCTGATCAGGGCGAGAAGATCCATCTTCTTCAGATCAGATCCTTTGTGTATGCCAAGTTTATGCATTTTCTCAGCAGTGACTTTACCTATCCCATAAAACTTTTCAACAGGGAGTTCGTCAATAAACTTCCCGGATTCTTCAGGAGTAATAAGGAATAATCCGTCAGGCTTTTTGATGTCGGAAGCAATCTTAGCCAGAAATTTATTGAATGAAATTCCTGCAGAGGCTGTAAGTCCGGTTCTTTTTTTAATTTCATTCTTTACAGCTTTTGCGATTAAAGTTGCTGATCCCCTGTTTTTTTTATCATATGTAACATCAAGGAAGGCTTCATCGATTGAAAGAGGTTCGACCAAATCGGTGTACTCCTTAAAGATTTCAAAGATCTGCCCCGAAATCTCATTGTACCTGTCAAACCGGTGCTTTACAAAGATCAGGCCTGGGCACAATCGCTTAGCGATAACTGAAGGCATAGCCGAGTGCACTCCGAATTTTCTGGCCTCATAGCTTGCAGCTGCAACCACATGGCGCTCACCGCTTCCGCCAACGGCAACAGGTTTTCCCCTCAGCCCGGGGTTATCAAGCTGTTCAACCGATGCAAAAAAAGCATCCATATCGATATGGATGATCTTTCTCATTCTATCTATTTATGCAATGAGTTCAAAGATATATTCATTACCGGAGAATGACCACTAAGTCGATGCGGCAATTCCTGCTGTCCGCTGCCTTATAAAATTCCTTATGAAAAACCCCGAAAGGATCAGGATTTCATCACCGGAAAATGAATTTATCGTACCTTTTATAGGGCCGGACCAGAATTTCACAATTGTGCCGTTTTCATTGGTGATGCTCCATTTTGTCCTCACAAAGTTATCAAACTGACAGCTGTAAATCCTGTTACGGTAATTAATTGAAGCCTGTGATTTCCAGCCGGAAAATATTATTGTTGCAATTGTTGAATTATCGTTCAGGTCGATAATTGAAGTATTATGCCTGAAAAAACCTTTTGTATCAAACACAATTTTCCGGTTGTTCAGTTCGCCAGGAACTTTTGTTTTCCAGTTCCCTTTATTAAGCTCCCCTGTCAGGATTCCATTATTATATATTTCAAACTTGCTGCTGAACAGGGTCGTTTTCCATTCATAATTTGTCTCCATAGCAAGAATATTTTACAACTTCCTACATCCTACTTCCTACTTTTCACTTTGTCCTTTTTCCTTTTTCCTTTTGTCTATTGTCTTATCGTTTTCCATCCACGCAACTTTCTGCTCCGGTTTATGTTCTTTCCCGATTATATCCCTGTACAAATCCGGCCGACGGGCTCTTGTGTACCTGTAACCTCCTGCCGCTGTCAGTTTGTCAGGGGTAACAGTCGCAGTCACAAAATCATCTCCCAGTGTTCGACACTCGGCGATTATATTGCCGAACGGATCAATGATCATCGAACAACCGTTCTTTAACTGATCCGCATCCATCCCTATAGGATTAGAAAAAACAGCATAGATCCCATTGTCATGTGCCCTTGACGGAAGCCATTTCATTAGCCATTCCCTGCCCTTGGGACCATCAAATTCCCTGCGAAGGGTATCGGGATCTTTTTCCCTGTTTTTCCAGAGCTGCGGGTCAACAAATCCTGAGCCCGGCCGCGGTGATGGTGTGCACATTGTTACATGAGGCATAAAAATAATCTGTGCACCAAGAAGAGCAGTTGCTCTTACATTTTCAATTACATTATTATCATAGCAGATAAGGATCCCGCACTTCCATCCTGACAGGTCAAAAAGCGTGTATTTATTTCCCGGAATTACAAAAGCATTAATAAAGGGATGAAGCTTGCGATGCTTTGCTATCAGTCCATCCTGGTTTACGCAGACATAGGCTTTGTAAACATTATCATCATTATCCTTCTCAAAAAGTCCGGCAAGGATAGTAATTTTAAATTTACCAGCTATTTCAATCAGCTTTGAAACACTGCCACCTTCAGGAATGTATTCTGCCAGGTCAAGCATCTGTTTTTTTGAGAAGTCTCTTGCAAATGTATAGCCGGTAACCGAACATTCGTGGAATGCAATTACATCAGAGCCTGATCCGGCGGCTTTCCCGGAAAGTGATGCTATAACATCAAGGTTATACTTTTTGTCGCCGCTTCTGTTCTCAAACTGAGCCGTTGAGATAACCAGGTTTTTCATATGAATGAGATTATTAAGGTTATATAACAGTTTTCTCTCCCCCCATTCTTCTTCATAGTCCCCCTTGGGGGGTTGGGGGGTCTGGATGTTTGTGTGTCTGGGGGTTTATGGGTTTGTGTGTCTGGTTAAATAAATAAAAAGCCGGCATAAAAAATGCCGGCCTTCAAGTTAATCAATAAAACTCTAATAATTATCCCTCTCAACATAATGTGTATGTAAAAGTTCGTGGGATTTGTGACTGTTGGGTTTATCAAGGAATTCCTTGTAGATTGCAATGACATCAGGGTTTTCGTGAGATTTTCTGAGCACCATATGTTCATCTTCGTTATAAATGGCTTTCATGCGTTTCTGCCTGATTTCCATACTTGTAGGTATAGGTTGTCCGCCGCCGCCAATACATCCGCCGGGGCAGGCCATTATCTCAATAAAATGATAAGGTGCTTTGCCCTCTTTTACCAGACGCATTATTTTATTTGCATTTACGAGACCGTGAGCGATAGCAACTTTCAATTCAGCGCCTTCCAGAAATTTCCAGTCGTCGGTACATCCTTCAATTTTAAGGGTTGCCTCTTTTACGCCATCCATTCCGCGGACGGGAGTAATGTTCAGGTTAGCAAACGGGATTTCCCGGCCTGTTACTATTTCATATGCTGTTCTTAAAGCAGCTTCCATCACACCGCCGGTAGCTCCAAAAATTACGGCAGCGCCTGTTGAATCTCCCATTATTGAGTCATAATGAGAAGGTTCAAGATTTCTGAAGTCGATGCCTGCCTGTTTGATCATTATTGCAAGTTCACGGGTTGTCAGAACATAATCGATGTCTTTATATCCACTCGATCTCATCTCCGGTCTGTCTGCCTCAAATTTCTTTGCGGTACACGGCATTACGGACACAGAAACAATTTTTGAAGGATCGAGCTTTCTCTTCTTTGCATAGAATGTTTTGGCAAGTGCGCCAAACATTTGCTGAGGCGATTTGCAGGTTGAGAGGTTTGAAAGAAATTCCGGGTATTTATGTTCGATGAATTTTATCCACCCCGGAGAACATGATGTGAACATGGGAAGCGAAATCTTCTTATCGCCATCAACAAGCGCTTTCTTAAGCCTGACAAGCAGTTCCGTACCTTCTTCCATGATGGTAAGGTCGGCGCTGAAATCTGTGTCAAGGACCGAGTCAAATCCAAGCTGTTTAAGCGCATTTACCATTTTGCCGGTAACTCTTTCACCCGGGTCATAACCGAGATCTTCTCCAAGAGCTACCCTGACTGCCGGTGCCGTCTGCACCACGACATGCTTATCCGGGTCGTAAATAGCATCCCACACATAATCGATATAGGTTTTTTCAACCAGTGCACCGGTAGGGCAGCGGTTTACACACTGACCGCAGTTGGTGCAAACAACATGGCTCATGGGCCTGTCGTGGAAAGAAGATATTTTCTGGTGAGCACCTTTATTGGCAACTGCAATCGCGGATATATACTGAAGCTGCGAACATGTTCTTACACAACGCTGGCAGCGAATGCATTTGCTGTCGTCTTTCGAAAAGGATGGTGAAGACCTGTCGATATTATAAGGATGATCTTCAACCAGATCCAGAAAGATCGTGTCGCCGAATGCAAATTCGTTCGCAAGCGCCTGCAGTTCGCATTTCTGGTTCTTGTAACATTTTGTACAATCAGACCTGTGCTCTGAAAGGAGAAGTTCAACTACATGTTTCCTGGCATTCCTGACTTTAAGAGTGTTGGTATGAATTTCCATCCCCTCCGATACAGGCATTGAGCAGGCGGCAATAAGCGTTCTTGCTCCTTTTTGCTCGACCAGACATACACGGCAGTTGCCGGCAACGCAAAGGTCGGGGTGATTGCACAAAGTCGGGATATTGAATTTTAGTTTTTTGGCAGCATCCAGAACAGTCGTGCCGGCAGGCACTGATATCTTCTGGTCGTTTATAGTAAGATTTATCATAATGTTCATTATTTCGATTTAATATTAGTAGATAATCTCCTCCTTAAAGTTTTCAACTATTGTTCTGAAGGCATTTCCGACTGACTGGCCAAGGCCGCATTTTGAGGCAATTTTCATAGTTTCTGCCAGTTTGGTCAGTTCATTCAGATAAGTCGATTTAACTTCTCCCTTTTTAACTTTTTCAACTCCCTTAAGAAGCTGCTGGCAGCCAACACGGCAGGGTGTGCATTGTCCACATGATTCTTCTGCAAAAAAGTCAAGGTAATTATGAAGTACATTATACATCGACCGTGAACTGTTGAAAAGCTTCATTGAGCCTCCTGTAGGAACACCCTCAAAGCCGATTATAGTGTCGGCGAATTTCTTTCTGGGAACGCAAAATCCTGAAGCGCCTCCG
>CAYPKL010000156.1:0-3663 GCA_964411285.1 uncultured Rikenellaceae bacterium | reverse complement strand
TCCTACTGCTTTATGGATTATATTCAGCTGTATTTCAGGTGTTGAAAGCTTAATAAGAGAGTCGCTCAGAGCTTCAACTGAACCATCTACATCCCCTTTAACAATAATGTTCAGCTCCTGGAAATTACCGATGGCAATACGCCGGCCTATTTCATCAAGAGTAATATGTTTCTGGGTACGCAGACCCTGTTCCCGCTGAAGCTGCGCCCTTTTCATAGCAATGTCTTTTGCTTCCCGGTCGCTCTCCATGATATTGAATTTATCACCCGCCTGTGGAGCGCCATTTAATCCCAGGATAAGCGCCGGTGTTGCAGGACCAACTATGTCAATCTTAAGGCCTCTTTCATTATACATTGCCTTTATGTGGCCGAAACTGGCTCCGGCAATCATGATGTCGCCAACTCTGAGAGTGCCTGCTTTCACAAGTATAGTGGAGGTGAACCCGCGTCCTTTGTCGAGAGATGATTCAATAATTGTTCCGATGGCTGGTTTGTCAGGATTTGCTTTTAAATCGAGCATTTCAGCTTCCAGAAGTACTTTTTCAAGAAGAAGGTCAATATTCAGGCCGCTCTTGGCCGAAATTTCCTGCGACTGGTATTTGCCACCCCAGTCTTCAACAAGATAATTCATGTTTGCCAGTTCTTCCTTGATCTTTTCAGAATTGGAAGTAGGCTTATCAATTTTATTTATAGCAAAGACAATTGGGACACCTGCTGCCGATGCATGATTTATAGCTTCAACTGTTTGAGGCATAACTCCGTCATCAGCCGCAACTACTATAATAGCTATATCCGTAATCTGGGCTCCTCTTGCCCTCATTGCAGTAAATGCTTCATGACCCGGGGTATCAAGAAAAGTGATCTGGCGCCCATCGTCAAGATTAACACTGTATGCTCCGATGTGCTGGGTTATACCTCCGGCTTCACCGGCAATCACATTTGTACGACGTATGTAGTCAAGGAGCTTTGTTTTTCCATGGTCAACATGCCCCATTACGGTAACAATCGGAGGTCTTGGTTTAAGCTCTTCCTCTAAATCTTCAACTTCTTTGACTGTTTCCTGCAATTCAGCGCTTACAAATTCGACTTTGTAACCAAACTCATCTGCAAGTAAAGCCAGGGTCTCTGCATCCAGACGCTGATTAATCGATACAAAAAGTCCAAGATTCATACAGGTAGAAATGATTTCTGTAACAGGAATATTCATCATCGATGCAAGCTCGTTAACTGATACAAATTCTGTTACTTTCAGAATATTTTTTTCCAGTTCAATCCTGTCCTCTACTTCACGGTGCTTCTGGCTGATTGCGTCCCTTTTCTCCCTGCGGTATCTCGATCCCTTCGATTTACCTTTTGTAGTCAGCCGGGCAAGAGTCTCTTTAATCTGCTTCTGTACCGCTTCTTCATCAACCTCTGCATGAACCGATCTCTTTTTGATTACCTTCTTTCCGGCCTTATCTTTCTTTTCAGGCTGAGTGGTCTTGTCAACTGGTAACTGTTCTTTCTCTTTTGTAATCCTTTTTCTTTTCTTCTTCCTCCTGAAATCAGAATTACCATCAACATTTACCTGCTGGTAAGGAACAGATTTTTTCTTTTCTTCAACCGGAAGGTCAATTTTACCAACAACGGTTAGCCCTGATAATTTTTTGATTTCAGGCTTATATAACTTTACAATCTCTTCTTCTTCCTGTACCGGGGGAGTAACTATTTCCAATTTCTTTTCCGGGGAGATATCAGTAACTTCAGCAACTTCAGTAATTTCTTCAATAACTACTGTCTCTTTGGTTGTTTCAGCCGGTTTACCTGGAAGAGTTTCCTTTTCTTCGTCCCTGACAGTTTTTTCCTTCTTGGGTTTCTCTACGGCTTTCTCCTTTTCTTCCTTCTTTTGGACTTTGGGTTCCCTTGCTACAGTGTCAAGATCAATTTTGCCAACAATATGAAGATCAATATTCGATTTTACCGGTTCCTCTTTGATAACTGGTTTAGCTTCAGTCTTTTCTTTTTCTGCGGCAATCTTCTTTTCAGCTATTTCAGGTTCTTTCTGAGGTTTCTTCTCCGTTACTTCTTTTGGCGGTTCAGGTTTGTCAATTTTTGGTCTTAATGTTTTTTCGAGATCAATCTTTCCAACAAGCTTAATGTCGGGCTTTTTAATTTCGGTTTTTATGTCTACAACATTTTTGGTTGCAGACGTATCCTTGATCAGTACCTCTTCATCCCTGTCCTGATCATCTCCGCCATTCTTTTCGGAAAAATCATCGATAGATACAGTCTCTTTTTTCCTGTGGAGGTCCTTAAGGAGAAGTTTTTCAGATTCCTTTTTAACATTCAGGTCACTGCTGTACTCTTTTAAAAGCAACAGATATGCTTCGCGAGGTAGTTTGGTATTTGGATTTGGATCAATATCAAATCCCTTTTTATGCAGGAATTCTACAATGGTAGATATTCCCACATTAAATTCATGAGCTGCCTTACTTAATCTTGTTGCTTTAATATCATCTGTCATAGATTCGTCTTGCCTTTCTTATAACTTCAAAACTTAAACCTGTTCTTACTATAAAACCTGTTTTATTCAAATTCAGCTTTGAGAATATTTACAACTTCCTTAACTGTTTCTTCCTCAAGATCCGTACGTTTGACAAGGTCGCTGATTGAAAGATTCAGAACGCTTCTGGCAGTATCACAACCAATTGCCTTCAGCTCATCGATTATCCATTCTTCGATTTCATCCCTGAATTCTTCAAGGTTGACGTCTTCCTCATCTTCACCTCCCGGCTCCCTGTAAACATCAATCTCATAGCCGGTAAGCTGGCTCGCAAGCTTAATGTTAAGACCACCTTTACCGATAGCAAGCGATACTTCGTTGGGTTTAAGATAGATCTCTGCCCTTTTAGTCTCTTCAATGAGTTTAATGGAGGTTATCTTGGCAGGACTCAATGCCCTCTGGATAAACAACTGGTTATTGGAAGTATAATTAATAACGTCGATGTTCTCATTGCGGAGCTCTCTGACAATACCATGGATTCTTGACCCTTTCATTCCCACGCAGGCTCCGACCGGATCAATTCTTTCATCATACGATTCAACCGCTACTTTTGCACGTTCTCCAGGCACCCTGACGATCTTTTTTATTGTAATAAGTCCATCGAATATTTCAGGGACTTCCAGTTCAAATAGTCTTTCGAGAAATACAGGAGAAGTACGGCTGAGAATAATAAAGGGAGTATTGTTCCTCATTTCCACCTTTATAACAACTGCACGAATCGAATCCCCCTTGCGGAAATGATCCGAAGGTATCTGTTCGCTTTTAGGAATTATCAGTTCATTGCCATCATCGTCGAGGACAAGGATTTCACGTTTCCATACCTGGTAAACTTCTCCGGTTACAATCTCACCAATCCTGTCTTTATACTTTATATAGATATTGTTTTTTTCAAGATCCAGAATCCTTGCCGTAAGATTCTGACGCAGCGAGAGTATGGCTCTCCTTCCAAAGTCAAGAAATTTCACTTCATCCGAGACATCCTCACCAACTTCATAATCTTCGTCAATCTCTTTTGCCTTTGAAAGGGGGATCTGTGTATTCGGATCCACCAGGTCGCCATCCTCAACCACAACCCTGTTCCTCCATATTTCAAAGTCTCCCTTGTCGATATTGACAATAATG
>CAYPKL010000155.1:0-4255 GCA_964411285.1 uncultured Rikenellaceae bacterium | reverse complement strand
GACTCCCACACACGATTCAAGCGGCGCGAATCCATCCATTCCGACATTCGCAACTGTTACCGGAAACGACAGGACATATCTTAAAAGGTCATCACCCGACACATTGCCGATAAGTACATTTTGTCCCATGACCTTTATGGCGATTATACCAAGATTCCTTTCAGCGGCAAGTGGGATCAGATTGTCCTCATTACCATTGTATTTAGAAGCATTGATAACACACATTATGGCATCGACATCGAACTCTCTGAACGATTTCTGTGATGCTTCGTTCCATTTATGAAATGAAAATCCGATATTCTTTATAACCCCTTCATTCCTGAGTTTCAAAAATGCTTTATAACCTCCTGCAGGACTTAAAAGGACATCAACATCATCCAATTTATCAATTGCATGCATACAATAGAGATCCAGATAATCGGTTTTCAGTGACTTCAAAGATGTTTCAATCTCTTTCATTACTCCATCGTAGGTCCTTTCTCCCGTTTTTGAATTCAGGAAAATCCGGCTCCTGTATTTAGGTGTTAAAAATTTACCATAGCGTTCTTCAGTCAATCCGTTTCCGTACGACCTTGCTGCATCAAAATATGTAATACCAAGTTTAATAGCATAGTCAATATGTTGCTGAAGAATTTCGTCTGTGGCTACCCAGTTGCAATAACGTGATCCGCCACCAAAACCTATGCAGGAAACCATCCGGTTGGTTCTGCCAAGTTTTCGTTTTGGCAGGTCACCTGAATCAGTTTCCGGCAGGCCATATAACGGATTCACAGTTGCTCCTGCAACTGCAGGAAGAACAGCAGCAGAAGCAGTAATCGCTGCAGCCTGAATAAATCTTCTTCTCGATAATCTGTTTTTCATGCTTATATGTTTTTAAATAATCGCGGCCATATCATAGTAACTTTTCTAAATGGTTAAATATAATATAAAATCCGGCTGTCGGGTTTCCGGTAAGAGCAAATAATAACATATCATTGCTGATTCAGCAGGCGATCTGCAGCCAGCACGCAGAATATGTAGGAAGCAGCTCCAGGCATAACATATTCAGTCTGCTGCCAGAGATATGGAAATGGTTCTTTCATTTCCGGAAAGTCCGGCCGGATAAGTGCAGTTCCCGAAACCATACCACCTGGTATGTACGACCACCAGTGCATATTAAACCCATAAGCGGGGATAATGGAGTGAGAACCTACTGCAGAAACAAATGAAGTGCTTGAACCAGGATGGCATCCCAGGACATAGTTGACCACCCTGCAAACGTTTTCCCTGTCGAACATTTCAGGGAAAGCACGATTAAGGTAATATTGCGCAATGGCATATTCCTGAATATCCCATCCAATTCCCCAAATTCTGGGTTTCCATGGCACTCCGTAAGGATTAGTGGCAAGACTGGTATCAAGTTCTGCTTTATAAGTCTGTAAAGCTTCCTTTAAACCACTCTTAAATGCCTCATCATTAACCATATTCATTGCACGGGATGCAGACCAGCCTACTTCTTCAGGAGCTTCCCTGATGACAGGTAATAATTCCATTAACCTGTTCTTATATTGAATCTCTCCCGTGGTTACAAGTAATTCACACGTAGCATGAACTTCCTGCCACTCATGATGCCTGGGAACATAGGCATTAGGCTGAACAACCGGATCATGAGTCTGTTCGTAATTCCATGCTTTGATTGCAGTATTGAGACATTCTTCAGCAAGTTTATCATTATAACCGCGAAGCAGCCGGCTGGCAGCAGCCAGCGCTGTTATCACCTCATATTCCAGAGAAGTATCCTTGTTTGTGACTGCCCAGCGGTCGTCGGCTTTGCCGGAACGTGTTCCTCTTACTTCATCTGATTTTAATGAAGGATCGTAAAATAACTGATCGGATTCAGAGGCGACATCTCCCAGGAAGCCACGCCCTTCAAAAGTCTCAATAATACCAACAAAGGAATGACCTGTGACACGGTATCCGGAAAGGAGATTGATCACTCCATGTTCAATCTGCTGCTGAAGGTCAGGAACACCATCGGGGCTGCGCAGTTGCACAAGCAATTCGTTCTGTTTAACTGTAGTCTGGTCAACATTTATACCAAATGCTTCACCTGCCAGTGCAAGGAACAAAGTAGTCTGAGCCTGTGATCCTGCAGCCAGGTCATTGTCGCCGGCATCATGCCATCCCCCACGGTTCAAACCAGGAATAGGTGCATCCGGCTTAAATTGTGTTTCGGTGGCAGCATATGTCCTGTACCCATCCGGCAAAGTTGTCAACAGGGGTGCCTGGCGTGCATCATCGAGGTGGCAGGCACCATGCCAGACTCGGGAACGGTCACGAATCCTCATGTGACACATCTGCACAGGAAAGTAAATTTCAAGTGTGGGTTGCCACACGAACTTCTGATAAACATCAGAATTTATACTGAAGGGTTCACTTGTAACATTCCCATAGCTTATTGTATATAATCCCGGACCGCTTACCTCTGAAAAATCAAAAATGGCATATTTATATCTCAGGAATTTCCCCCATTCTTTGGGCTGGCTTGATTTTATTTGGCTTATTTCTCCATCTTTACCAATCATTTTAAGGGTAGCCTTTCCGATTTCTGATGATTTTGCATCAAGCTCGATAATTGCCCTTTTCACCTGGCCGGGGTGATAACCCACCTGGGAAATACTGATCACCGGTTTATGCATCCAGCCTGGTATCAGTGAAGGTGTAATTACCCATTCCACAGCACCCTTGTCAACTCCTTCCTGAATTTCGGAACTCACCAGTATCCAGCCTCCGAGTGACCTGTTACGCTCATCAATCAGGGCAAGATCACCTTTTATCTGTTCTATTTGGAGCCCGCACATATCATTTTCCGGTGCTATAATCAGTTTCTTTCCATGAGCAAGGGGTACTGGTTTTGCTCTTCCATCGGAAGCCGGGGCCATAGGTCCCAGGCCTTCAACAGAAAATACGCCTGATTGATCGCCCAGATGGTAAGTTTTACCGGCATAGGTGACCGGGAACAACTGTAAATTAAAAGTTGCCTTTCCTTTCCACTCCGGTGGTAAAGGTTTTTCAAGATCAACTACAAGGTGGATTGAACTGTTTTCCGGCCATATCCTTATAGTATAGTTAAAATCATATTCAGGAGTTTTCACTATTGCCTGAATCTCATTTTTTTCCTTATCAACTATGCGCATAGCTTTTTCAGGACCCGTAAATCTCTGGCCACCAGGCAATTCAAGATTAATAAATCCATTTGCAGCTGTTCTTTCATCATGATGAATGAATTCTATTCCTCCCTGATCCCCTATGGGGTAATAATCATGAAAAACAAGTACATTAAACCCGGGAGTTTCCAAATACTCCTGATCATTTATGGTCCAGACCCTTTTACTGTTATTAAAAGAACAATCTGATAAAAGAAGAACCTGTACAATCAAAACAAGTAATTTTAATCCTCTCATAATCATATGTTTTAAAGTTCATGTTACAATTATTGAAAACTCCAGGCGACCATTGAGCCGTAACTCATACCAGGAGATCCAATCTTAATATTATCGCGAATGCCTTTTGAAGAATATACAGAAAACGGAAATGAGAGCTCTGTATTTATCAGCTCATCTGAGGCCGGCTCAAGCATTTCATTTTTTATTCCGGTTAAGATTATTTTTCTGGGAGCCATACACCCGATAAGATCAGGAAGATCATAGGCTGTAAGAGCACCTGCCACACCCCATGAAAAATCAAGTTCATAAGGGTGCCAGAATCCTCCGCCATCACGCGATGTAAACCCAATCCTGTAATTCCTGTTCAAAACAATTGAGCTGTACGAAACAAGGGGGCCGGTCAGAATTATTTTACTTATTGTTGAATCAAATGCAGCTGCATGCAACAGTGGAATACACATTTCATTAATGCCTATTGCTCCTATTTTTGTGGCATCAACCATCTTATGCTTTTCCAGCATTGTTGCCACTCTGACAATATCTTCAGCCTGTATTCCAACGACGCTCTTACCGATTAAGACTGCAGTATAACCGTCTGAAAGTCCTCTTGCAGCACTGTTTTTAGTTTCACCTGCTCCCAGAGGGTCCATTGCTGCCACAATAAATCCCCTTCGTACCAGCTTCTCTATTTCCCCATCCGTTTTTGCATCGGCAGCCTTTCCCTCAGGATGCAGGTAAATCAGGGCAGGATGCCTGTCGATTTTATCGTCTGGGATGAAAAGAAGCAGAGGTATTATGTAATCATCTCCTACTTCAATGGCATACTTTCC
>CAYPKL010000154.1:0-7362 GCA_964411285.1 uncultured Rikenellaceae bacterium | reverse complement strand
TCAGACTCCGGACTCAATTACGGCTCCCCGGCGCCATGAGCGAGTTTGAATACCTGAATCACATCAGAAAGGCTGGTTCAAAAAACAAATTATTCCGTTCTTTTATTGGTCAGGGATATTATCGTGTTGCTCCTCTTTCTGTGATTATCAGGAACGTGCTTGAGAATCCTTCGTGGTACACATCGTACACCCCTTACCAGGCAGAGATCTCACAGGGCAGGCTGGAGGCTCTTCTGAATTTTCAGACAATGATAATTGATCTTACCGGAATGCAGATAGCAAATGCATCCCTGCTCGACGAGGCAACCGCGGCTGCTGAAGCAATGATAATGATGTTTAATGCACGGTCGCGCGATTCAGTGAAAGCCGGTGTTAAAAAGTTTTTTGTCGATAAGAATATTTTTCTCCAGACTCTTGATGTTTTAACTACAAGATCAGCACCTCTTGGTATTGAGCTTGTTGAAGGAAGGTACAATGAAGCAGCCCTGGATAATAGTTATTTTGGAGCTTTTGTCCAGTATCCTGCTGCATCGGGGCAGATCATCGACTACAGGGACTTTGCCGTTAAAGTACACTCGGCAGGAGCGCTTCTGGGAGTTGCCGCCGACCTGTTAAGCCTTGCACTGCTTACACCTCCGGGTGAATGGGGTGCAGATGTGGTTGTCGGCTCTAATCAGAGATTTGGTTTACCAATGAGTTTCGGCGGACCTCATGCCGGATTTTTTGCGACAAGGGATGATCTGAAACGGAATATGCCCGGCCGAATAATCGGGGTGTCAGTTGACGCCCAGGGAAACAATGCCCTCAGGATGGCCCTTCAGACACGGGAACAACATATTAAACGCGAAAGAGCAACTTCAAATATCTGTACCGCTCAGGCGCTTCTGGCATCAATGTCAGGGATGTACGCGCAATACCACGGGCCAGAGGGATTGAAAACCATTGCAACTCATGTCCAGAGATCTGCCTGTACAATAAGCTGCATTTTAAAAGATCTGGGATACGAGCAGTTGAATACCCGGTTTTTCGATACTCTTAAAATTGCTCTTCCGGAAGGAATTTCAGCTGACGTGATCCGGCGATCAGCGCTTGCCGAAGAAATTAATTTCTTTTATCCTGGTGAAAATGTTGTAATCCTTAGTACAGATGAGGTTACCACCCTTGAAGAAATAAACGCTATCACAGCGATCTTTGCAAAAGCTGCCGGGAAAGAACCTGTTCCTGCCGATTCATTATGCAGTTGTAAAGTTGTTGACGATGTTTTCATCAGGAGATCAGTCTTTTTAAAAGCTTCAGTTTTTAACAGGTACCAAAGTGAAACTGAAATGATGAGGTACATCAAGATGCTTGAGCGAAAAGACTTTTCACTGACTCACCGCATGATACCGTTAGGGTCGTGCACTATGAAGCTTAATCCGGCAACCTCTATGTTCGCCATGAGCTGGCCGGAATTCGGGAATATTCATCCTTTTGTTCCGGTCGACCAGGCAGGAGGATATTATCAGGTGATGGATGAGCTTGGAGAAGCCCTTAAGGAAATAACCGGATTTGCAGCAATTTCATTTCAACCAAATTCAGGTGCTGCCGGAGAATACACTGGATTGATGGTCATTCGTGAATATCACAGGAGCGGGGGAGAAGAGCGCAGAAATGTTGTCCTCATTCCATCATCAGCGCATGGAACAAATCCTGCCAGCGCGGTGATGGCGGGAATGCAGGTAGTAGTAGTGGAATGTGATGAAAACGGCAATATAAGTGTGGATGATCTGAGGAAGAAAGCTGAACAGCATAAAGATAATCTGGCGGCGTTTATGATAACTTATCCTTCTACTCACGGGGTGTTTGAAGCTGCTGTTGTCCGGATGTCAGAAATCATTCATGAGAATGGCGGACTTGTTTATATGGATGGTGCAAATATGAATGCCCAGGTAGGACTAACTAATCCCGGCTTTATCGGAGCTGACATTTGCCATCTCAACCTGCACAAGACATTTGCAATCCCTCATGGAGGTGGAGGGCCTGGAATGGGACCCGTACTTACGAATGAAAAGCTCGCCGGATTTCTTCCATCACATCCTGTTGTAAAGACCGGTGGGAGTCATGGAACAACAGCTGTGTCTGCAGCACCGTTCGGCAGCGGTCATATTCTTACAATCTCGCATGCTTATGTGATGATGATGGGGCCGGAAGGGCTGACAAAGGCAACAATGCTGGCAATATTAAACGCAAATTATATTGCTGCCTCTCTGAAAGGCTGGTACAAAACGCTTTATACAGGGACCAACGGTTTTGTGGCCCATGAGATGATTCTTGATTGCCGCAGCTTCAAGGGTGAAGCAGGAATAACGGAATCTGATATTGCAAAGAGATTAATGGATTATGGTTTTCATGCCCCGACACTTTCATTTCCTGTTCATGGAACCTTGATGGTAGAACCGACCGAGTCAGAATCACTAAAGGAGTTGGACAAATTCATAGAGGCCATGAAATCGGTATGGGGTGAAATTCAGGATATTAAGGATGGTAAGGCTGACAGAAATGATAACTTGCTTCGAAATTCTCCCCATACCGTTATGGTTGTAGCAGCAAATGACTGGAACCACAAATATGACAGACAAAAGGCTGCATTCCCTCTTAAGTGGGTCATTGATAATAAGTTCTGGCCTTCAGTGGGGCGCATTGATGATGGTTACGGCGACCGGAACCTTATTTGCACATGCGATCCGATTGATTCATACAGAACTTCTTTATAACTTTAGCTTTTTGTTACGACGTTAAAAATTATAATTATGAAAAAGTACATCCTTCTGGTTCTTCCTGTTCTGATGTTAATAACTTCTTGCGGTTCAGGCGGATCAAAAAAACAAACTGATGAAAAATCTCAGACTTCCATGGAAAACAAATATGCTGTCCAGCTTCTGACTGCAGATCCGGGCCATTTTCATGCCGCCCTTCTTCAGAAAACCATGTATCCGCAGGTATCTCCCGCTGTTCATGTTTATGCCCCCGACGGACCTGATGTTCAACAGCACCTCGACAGAGTTGCATCTTACAATGCCAGACCTTCAGACCCAACTTCCTGGAATGAAATAGTTTACAAAGGTGATGACTTCTTTGAAAAAATGCTCGCAGAAAAAGCAGGCAATGTTGTTATTCTCTCTGGAAATAACAAGAAGAAAGCAGAGTATATAACACAATCTGTTAATGCCGGATTAAATGTACTTGCCGATAAACCCATGATCATCTTCCCGGAAGATTTTCCAAAGCTGGAAGAGGCGTTCAGAATTGCTGAAGAGAAAGGGATCCTGGTATATGATATCATGACCGAGAGGCACGAAGTGACAACAATTACGCAAAAACTTCTTTCACAGAGAGAGGAAATATTCGGAAAGCTAATTACCGGCACCAAAGATGTACCAGCTGTTACCAAAGTAAGTACGCATCATTTTTCAAAGGTTGTTTCCGGCAAACCGCTCCTTCGTCCGACATGGTTTTTTGACGTTGAGCAGCAGGGTGACGGAATTGTAGATGTTACCACTCACCTTGTCGATCTTATTCAATGGGAATGTTTCCCGGAACAGGTTCTGAATCCGGCCGATATAAATATGGGTTCAGCAAAAAGATGGCCGACAATAATTTCCAGGGAGGAGTTCAGGGGTGTAACAGGTTTTGATGATTTTCCGGAATTTCTGCAGAAGGATGTTAAGAACGGGAAGCTGAATGTTTTTTCCAATGGAGAAATGGTATACCAGATAAAGGGAATATGGGCAAAAGTGTCGGTCGAATGGAAGTACCAGGCTCTCCCGGGAGGAGGCGATACACACTATTCCGTTATGAGAGGGTCAGAGTGTGATCTGGTTATTAAACAGGGGAAAGAAGAGAAGTTTGTACCCACATTATATATTGAGAATATTAAGGGCTCCGCAATGAATGATTTTACAGGGAGGCTAAAAGAGGCACTTGGTTCGTTACCTTTTGACAGTCTTGAAGTTGAAACTGTCAACAGTACTTCATTAAAAATAAACATTCCTCAAAAGTACAGGGTATCGCATGAGGAGCATTTCGGACAGGTTGCCTCAAAGTACCTGCTTTATCTGAAAGAGGGAAGCTTACCATACTGGGAGGTGCCTGGAATGATAACAAAGTACTATACAACGACCAGTGCACTGAAGAAAGCTATGGGAAAGTAAGAAAGGTTATTAAAAAAGGTCTTCAATCACCATCGAGTAAATATCCAGGAGGCTTATCCCTGCTGCCTTAGCCTGTTGAGGTATAAGGCTTTCTTCGGTCATGCCCGGGACGGTGTTGATTTCGAGGAAAAAGGGCTTTTCACCGATCAGTATAAAGTCCACCCGCACAATTCCTTTGCAGCCAAGCAGGTCATAAACTTTTGAACTAAGATTCTGAATATCGTTCGAGATTTTTTCCGGAAGATTTGCAGGTGTTACCTCCTCCGACATTCCCGGGGTATATTTAGCTTCATAGTCGAAGAATTCGTTTTTGGTGATTATCTCAGTTACCGGCAGAATTACAGCTTTATTTGTTGTCTTGACAACACCGCATGCGACCTCCCGGCCTTTCATGAAAGCTTCGATCAAAACCTCATTGCTCTCTTCAAATGCCTTCCTGATTGCCGGATCGAGTTCTTCCTTTGATTTTACTTTTGTCACCCCAAAGCTTGATCCACTGTCGTTGGGTTTTACAAAACAGGGAAGCCCCGTAAACCTTATAATCTCAGCGATATCAAACTCATCTTCCTTTCTTATCAGCACAGCCTGAGCCATATGTATCCCATACTCCTTCAGAAAAAGCTTGCATGCCTGTTTATTGAATGTGAGTGCAGAACAAAATGCATTACAGCTTGTGTACGGGATCTCCATCATATCAAAATATCCCTGCAAAAGCCCGTTCTCTCCGGGTGAACCATGGATTGCAATAAAAACGGCATCGAACCTGATCCTCTGATCATCGGTTTTCAATGTGAAATCATTCTTATCGATGCTGTGATAACGGCCTTTGCTGTCTTCCCAGTACCAGTTTATTCCTCTTATCATTATTATATAAACTGAATATACAGGGGAAATAACTTTCCATACTTCCATGGCGCTTTTCATGGAAATTTCATATTCAGAGGAGTTACCTCCGGCGACAATTGCAATATTTCTCATCGTTCATGAAATAAGTTTCAAAATTACATAATTTGGAATGTATTTTTTTATGGACAGGCGAAATCTTGTAAGTGGTATTATAAGTGGTATTATAAGTGGTCTTTTTTTCACCACCCCTATCCCAACCCCCGCTGAAACGGTGCAGGCTTTCCCGCTGAAAGGGGAAGGAGCAAAATCCAGTATATAAATTTTAATTAGCATTTCATAACCACACTCAGTTTATCAGATATTATTTACCTTTGATAAAAATTAAAAAATACAAAAATGAAAAAAGGATGTTTGATTTGGATCATTATAGGAGCCTTACTTGCACTTGTAGTGCTTGGGTTGGTTTCATGGGGCACAAAAGCTTATAACCAGATGGTTACTCTTCAGGAAGGTGTAACAAGCCAATGGGGCAATGTTGAGACTCAGTACCAGCGCAGGGGGGACCTTATCCCTAACTTTGTCAATACAGTAAAGGGAGCTGCAAATTTTGAACAGGAAACCCTGACTAAAGTTATTGAAGCCAGGGCAAAAGCAACTCAGGTGACTTTGGATCCGACAAAAATGACAGCAGAAAATATGCAGCAGTTCCAGGCTGCCCAGGGAGAATTGAGTTCTGCTCTTTCGAGGCTAATGGTTGTTGTGGAGCGGTATCCTGAACTAAAAGCAACACAAAACTTCCGGGATCTTCAGGTTGAACTTGAAGGTACAGAGAACAGGATCTCGGTGGAAAGGAGAAAATTTAATGAAGTTGCCTTATCATTTAATACTTATATAAAGAGATTCCCTCAGAATATTTTATCCGGGATGTTCGGATTTACTGCCAAACCTTATTTCGAAGCTATGGAAGGAGCTGAACAAGCACCTCAGGTTCAGTTTTAATCTCTTTTTATCATGGAAATAAAAGCCTCCGCGTTCTTTACAGGAGAACAGCAGGAACAGATACGCGACGCTATTAAAAGAGCTGAAGAGGCAACTTCCGGTGAAATTCGTGTACATATTGAAACCCGTTTTAAAGGGAATGTTCTTGACAGGGCCTCCTGGATATTTAACCGTATCGGGATGCATGCCACCGAAAACCGTAATGGTGTGTTGTTTTACCTTGCCATAAAGAACAAACAATTTGCCATTATCGGCGACGGAGGAATCAACGCAAAAGTTCCTGAGAATTTCTGGGATAAAATAAAGGAAATCATCAGAAAAAATTTTAAAAAGGGAGATTTTACCGGCGGACTGGTTGAAGGCATAAATTTGGCGGGTATTCAGCTTAAGGAACATTTCCCTTATAAAAGAGATGACCTCAATGAGCTTCCTGATGAGATCTCCTTTGATGAACCTGATCAACCGGAGAAATTATGAAGAAACGAAAATATTTGCAACCTGTTTTTACAGCATTCCTTCTTGTATTTTTATTTTCATTTGGTGTTCATGCCCAGGAGTTTCCTGAAAAACCTGTACCTCCAAGGCTTGTCAATGACTTTGCGGGAGTGCTGACAGCACAGGAGGCTGATGCCCTGGAACAGAAACTTGTTGCATACAATGATTCCTCGTCTACGCAGATCGCAATAATTACTGTTGCTGATCTGCACGGCTATGACAAGTCTGACTATGCACAACGTCTGGCTGAGAAATGGGGGATAGGACAAAAAGGTCTGAATAACGGGATCCTGATTCTTATTAAACCTAAAACATCGGAATCATCAAGAGGAGAAGTTTTTATTGCACCCGGATACGGGCTTGAGGGAGCTGTTCCGGATATAGTGTGTGGTCAGATTGTGGATAATGAGATATTGCCGGCTTTCAGGGCAGGCGCATACTATCAGGGTCTCGACAGGGCAACATCTACTCTTATGTCGCTGGCCAGCGGTGAATATCCGCCTGACCAGTATGGGAATAAAAATAAAGGAGAGGGGTTTACCCCGATTATTATTTTCATAGTATTCCTGATTATCATAATGTTCTTCCGCAGCAACGGAGGTTCAAACCAGAGGCATATAAGCCGTAAAGGATTACCTCTATGGCTTTTGCTCACGATGATGAATTCAGACAGCAATAAACACAATGGAAGCTGGGGCGGCTTCTCGGGCGGCGGAGGCTTCGGGGGTGGAGGCGGTGGCGGCTTCGGCGGATTTGGAGGTGGCAGCTTTGGCGGTGGGGGTGCAGGAGGAAGCTGGTAATGAAGAAGGGCAACAGGCAGCGGGCACCGGGC
>CAYPKL010000153.1:0-5137 GCA_964411285.1 uncultured Rikenellaceae bacterium | reverse complement strand
CTTGAACAGGAAAAATTAAGAGGCGAATACGCTGAGGTAATGGCATTAATTGAAAATCTCAAAAATATTCTGGCCGATATCGTACTTCAGATGAAAATCATTAAAGATGAGCTTCTTGAAATAAAGGAAAAGTACGGAGATGAAAGACGGACTGAAATAATTCCAAATGCTGAGGAATTCATTCCTGAAGATTTCTATTCAGATGATGAAATGGTCATTACAATTTCACATATGGGATATATAAAGCGTACACCGCTTACCGAGTTCAGACGGCAAAACAGAGGTGGAACAGGAGCCAAAGGCGGTGCAACAAGGGATGAGGATTTTATTGAGCACCTCTATATCGCAACAATGCACAATACAATGCTTTTCTTCACCCGAAACGGAAAATGTTACTGGCTGAAAGTGTACAATATTCCTGAAGGTTCCAGAACTTCTAAGGGAAGAGCAATGCAGAACCTTATAAATATTGAACCTGATGATAATGTTCGGGCATTTATAAATGTGAAAAACCTGAATGATTCAGAGTATATTAACAACAACTTTATAGTCCTTTGCACAACAAAAGGGATCATTAAGAAAACATCGCTTGAAGCATATTCCAGGCCACGGACAAATGGTGTAAATGCCATAACTGTCAGGGAAGGAGATGAACTCCTTGAGGCCAGAATGACCAACGGGAAGCATCATATAATGCTGGCAGTCAAATCGGGAAAAGCTGTACGTTTTCCTGAAGAATCAGTGCGGCCAATGGGAAGAACCGCTTCCGGTGTAAGAGGAATCAGACTTGCTGACGAGACTACCGATTTTGTCATAGGCATGATTACAATCGAAAATAAGGAGAAAGAAATACTTGTTGTCTCTGAAAAAGGATATGGAAAAAGATCAGATATCGACGACTACCGTATTACCAACAGAGGTGGGAAAGGAGTTAAAACAATTAATATTACTGAAAAGACAGGTTTTTTAATTGCCTTAAAAGATGTTACTGATAATCACGACCTTATGATAATAACCCAGTTTGGGAACATACTGAGGAGCCCGGTTTCGGCATTAAGGGTGATGGGAAGGGCGACACAGGGGGTCAGACTTATAAACCTGAAGGAAAATGACATCATTGCATCTGTGGCTATTGTGTTTGTAAGTGAAGAAGAAACCGACCCTGAAATCAGTGCTGAAGAACAAAATTTTCAGGATGAAAAGGAAATTGGCAAAGAATTTGATGATTAACAAGTAATGTTTTAAATTTGCGGAATTATTATTGACAAATTAACAAGAATTATAATTATGAAAAAGTTTTTACTGCTAATTGCGGTCGTATGTGTTTCTTTCGGTGCCTTTGCCCAGAAGGGAAAAGTGACCAGCGCTCTTACCCTGATTGAACAGGGAAATCTCGACAAAGCCAAAGAAGCCCTTGATCAGGCTATGATTGATGAGAAATCAAAGGACTGGTTTAATACTTATTTTGCTAAAGGAAAACTCTGCCAGGCTGCCTATAAATCAGACAATCCAAAATTCAAGGCATTTTATTCTGATCCGCTGGATGAAGCATATCAAGCTTTTGAAAAGGCCATAGAACTTGATCCCAAAGGAGGAACAAAAAAGAGAATTATTGCAAATATGATATATAATTCACTTGCTCTGGATCTTTATAATCAGGGTGGAACTCAGTTTGAAGCAAAAGATTTTGCCGGCGCTCTTAAATCATTTGAAACCCAGATAAAAATTACCGAAAGCGATAAATATGCCGGAGCTATTGATACAGGTATGTACTATAATGCCGGCCTTGCAGCATCAAATTCAGGTAAATATCAGGCTGCTATCGACTATTTCAACAAATGTGCTGAAATGAAATATATGGGTATTACACCATACTATCAGATATATGAAAGCTTATTGGGCATGGGCGATACTCTGAAAGCTGAGGCAACCCTTAAAAGCCTTCCTGATAAATTTCCTGGCGATAAATCAGTAACTCTGCAGCTCATTGACCTTTACATTAAGAGCGGAAAAAATGATGAGGCACTCAAATATCTGCAGGTAGCCAAAGAGGCCGATCCAGGAAACTACAGCCTTTACTTTGCTGAAGGAATTATTCACCTGAATTCCAATAAGTACGATGATGCAATCGTTAATCTGACTAAATCCGTTGAGATTAACCCTGAGCTATATGACAGCCAGTATGGCCTTGGTGCCGCTTATATAAATAAAGCATCCGACATGTTCGTTCAGGCAAATGATATAATGGATGTCAATAAATATAATTCAGCTATTGAGGTGGCTATGACCGTATTTGCCAAAGCACTACCGTATATGGAAAAAGCAAGTCAGCTCAAACCCGACGATATCTACGCTCTGAGAGGTCTTAAAGAGCTCTATTACAGACTAAAAATGACTGATAAGTACGATGCTGTAAAAGCAAAACTCGATAAGCTGGAGCAGTAATAAAGCTTATTGTACATCTCATACCTGATACATTGATTGCAGGTTGATTAATGTGTCATTCAAACAGAAGAGCCTTTCCATAATTCCGGGAAGGCTTTTTTATTTCATTTAATTTTACCTAAACTTGTGCTATATTCAAATCCTGATGAAAAGCAGAATTCTGTTTTTTATTATAATTTGCCTGTCAATAAAAGGTTGCACACCCTCAAATAATCCGGAACCGTCAGAAGAAGGTAAAATTATCGTTCTGATGTATCACAGGATAGTTCAGGGTGAACCAGGTAACCTTTATGAAAGAAATGTCGTTGACTTTGAGGCAGATTTAAATTATCTCGTTGATAATCAGATTAATGTAATTAGCTTCAGCAACCTGGAGAATTACCTGTCGTCAGGTAAAATGCCTTTCGGTAACTCTGCAGTCCTAACATTTGATGATGGGGACCATTCCTGGTACACACTTGTAAAACCGCTGCTTTTACAGTACAAAATGAAAGCCACTTTCTTTCTGTGGACTGATATGATCGGACATGATTCCTTTCTGTCGTGGAATGAAATTGAGGACATGAGTTATTATACTCTTCCTGGTGGAGAAGAAAGGCCGTTTGTTTTTGGTTCCCACTCATTTTCACACCAGTATCTGTTACAAAGGAAGAATGAATTTGCTACTGCAGAGGAATATAATTCCTTCCTGGATTATGAACTGGGAGTTTCAAAAGAGAAGATCGGGGAACATACTCCGGGTGAAGTGTCAATTCTTTCTCTTCCTTATGGCGATGGGGCAGGTGATCAGGAAATTATCTCTGCAGCAAAGCGGAATGGATATAAATTTATACGTACTTCAATATGGGGAGCAATTGAAAATACTGAAACAAGTCTTTTTATTATTCCGAGCCTGCCAATTCTCGATAAAACCAATGCTGATCTGATTGGTAATTACCTTGGTTTATAAACTCAATAGATTTCTGATTTTTACGTGATAGGGGAACATATCAAATAATTCCTGGTCATCCAGATAAATGTCATTTTTATTCTATTTGACATAATATTAATTATAGGAATAATGAATTATTTCCAGCCAGCTCGTCTGGCTGTGATTGCCCGTGTTTATGCTTTCCTTATCTCATCTTTTATCCTCTGAATATGTCCGCGTCCAAGTCCCTTAACTTCACAGCCAAGCTGGAAATATCTCTTTATCTTGTCGTCTGTCAGAATTCCAAAACAGTCAATGATTGCTGCAGGCTTGCCGATCTGTTTAACAACTTCATCAGGATCCAGATCAAGATAAGCCTTATGAGGAACAGCCATAATAACTGCCTCTACATCACCAAGAGCTTTAGATAAATCCTTTTCAACACGGATTTCCTTTAGCTTTTCCTGGTTGCGGAAAAATCTGGATTTGCTCTGACCGACCCCCGGAAATGAATCCTGCTGCTCAAATTCCCACCAGTGCTCAACATATGGATCGTGTACCTTAATCTCAGCGCCCATTTCAGCCAGTTTCCTGATTACAATTTCAGAACCGCTGTAACGCGTATCTCCCACATCTTCACGATAAGCTGCTCCAAGCACCAAAATATTTGCAGCTGCAATCGGCTGACCCATATTGCGTAAAGCATCCCTGACAAGCTGACCAACATGCAAACCCCGGGTATCATTAATGTCAATAGCCAATGGAGTGATCTTGAAGATATCGTCCTCAAAACCAAGTATATGCTTATAAGCCCAAAGTCCGAGTCCGCCATCTTTGGGAAGGCAATAGCCGCCTACTCCGGGGCCCGGAAAAATCATATTGCTGTGGGTCGGCCTTACTTTTATTGCTTTTATTACTTTTATAAGATCCACACCATTCCGTTCGGCATATAGGCTCCATTCATCAAGAAAAGCAAGAATTGTCGCCCTGTAACTGTTCTCAACTATCTTGGCTGTCTCTGATTCTATCGGCCGGTCCATTACCGTCAGAGGGAATTTTTCGGTATTAAGTACTTCCGTCAGGAATTTTACAACCCGCTTTTTAGCTTCTTCGTTAATTCCGCTGCATACTCTCCAGAAATCACGGATACTGGCTACATAATTACGTCCTGGCATAACCCTTTCATAACTGTGAGCTAACAGGGGATCTGATTTTATGCCTCTCTTTTTAAATACCTTCTTCATTATCGGATATGCAACCTGCTCGGTGGTCCCCGGTGCTACAGTCGTTTCAATGAGAACGAGCGCATTTGGCTGTATATGCTCGGCAATCACATTCAAAGAAGCTTCAAGGGCAGCCATATCTGTCTGACCTTTTCTTACATCCCCAAGGTCTTCTTTAATATAATCGCACTGAACATCGACAACAACAACATCGGCCAGTTTTAGAACATCATAAGTAAAAGTTGCCATCAGGGTCTTTTTCTCTTTGACACACCTCGCAATCATAGGATCAACCTCCGGATCTTCAGCTTTTACCGGCGAAACACCGCGGTTAAGTAAAGGAATTTTCCAGAAGCTTCTTGCACTTGGACGCTGCATACCGATTACAAATTTTGTTGGCTTACCATCTTTGTCAACTGTATCAGCAACTATTGCAGCCATAACTGCTCCCACAAATCCCACACCCATCACTACAACAATTTCCCTGTTATTGGCCCTCTCCAGGTCAACCCGTTTCTTAAGCATTTCGAATTCGTCTCTGTAATCCTGATGATCAGGA
>CAYPKL010000152.1:0-6447 GCA_964411285.1 uncultured Rikenellaceae bacterium | reverse complement strand
TATCGGAACCTACCAGATATTCCAGGAAACTTATCACCCTGAAGCATATAAACTGTACCATCTTGGTGGAAAGAAAAGAGACTATGAATGGCGTCTTACAGGCCTCGACCGGGCACAGGAAGCAGGGATTGACGATGTCGGCATCGGAGCCCTGTTTGGATTGTACGACTGGAGGTTTGAAGTGCTTGGACTCGTCCGGCATACAAACCACCTGGAAGCCTGCTATGATGTTGGTCCTCATACTATCTCTTTCCCGAGGATAAAGGATGCTCTAAGTCTGAACATCAGCAATAAATACCAGACCAGCGATGAAGATTTTAAGAAGCTGGTACCTGTTCTGCGCCTGGCAGTACCCTACACAGGAATGATACTTACAGCCAGAGAGGCCCCTGACGTACGAAAAGATGTGATGCAATACGGTGTATCTCAGATCGACGGCGGTACAAAACTTGAAATCGGATCATATTCTGAATCTAAGAATGAAGTCCAAAACCTTAACAGGGAACAGTTTAAGGTTAACGATGCAAGATCACTTTCTGATGTCATTGATGAACTTCTTACTAATGATTATATACCCTCCTTCTGCACTTCATGCTACAGGATGGGAAGGACAGGTGAACACTTTATGGAGTTCTCAGTACCTGGTTTTATAAAAAGATTCTGCACTCCTAATGCCTTACTTACACTTTCGGAATATATTTGCGATTATGCCACAGGAGATGTTGCTGAAAAAGGGTGGAAGGTTATTGAAAAAAATATTCAGAAACTTGAGCCGGGTGTAGCTGTGACTACAAAAGAGAAAATAGAAAGGATAAAAAAAGGCGAAAGAGATCTGTATTTTTAAGGCGACAGGCCCCGGGCAAGCATTTTTCAACATTCTTTTCCTGATGCCTGAGGCCCGTCGCCTGATGCCTGATGCCTGATGCCTGATGTCTCTGTTAAATAATTAACAATTAAGCTCATACGAAATGATTAAAATTCTCGGTATTAAGATCATCGACAGGATTAAGGAGGCCGGACTTACCCAGGAAATTCTTTCAAAACACTCTTCCCTGATAACAACCAGACTCGGTTTTCATGAATTGACAACAGATATTTGCAGCCGGGAAGCATATATTATATTGCACCTCTCCGGAACCACTCTTGAGGCTTACAGATTGATGTCAGATCTTAAAACCATTGGCGGCATTGAAATAGCTGAAATGTCCTTTGGTGACGAAAAACAATTCAAAAATTTCTCGGCTGATGAAGGAGCTCTCAGAATACTGGGGATCCTTATCCAAAATAAAGACGCCGATGCTATTCATTCTTTTCAGAAGACGCTCACATCATATGGATGTGTTATACGCGCCCGCCTCGGAGTTAATGAAGATTTCTTCGGAAGCCCTGCCGGATTGATAATTATCGAATTAGCCGGTGACGAAATCCAAATGGACCTGCTTGAGGGTGATCTTCAGAAACTTCCAAAAGTTATTATGAGAAAAATGGTCCTTTAATCCCACCTTTTACAGACTTTCTCCGAAGTCATTCCTGAATTTTGCAGCAAGCTTCTGAGGCCAGTCTGACAGTGGTTCAAGACGTCCTATGAAGAATCTGAGCAATTTTGGCTCTTCGGTAAATCTGAGGCCTCCTACAAGTTTCCTGTTCTGATAGAGCCAGTTCAGCCTGTCAATTGCATACTCAACCTGCGACAGCGTATAGACCCTTCTTGGAACAGCGAGCCTCATGAGCTCAAGGTCGGATAATATATCATTACCTTTTTCATCCCTGTTGTTACTCATAGTTCCTCTTTCCATACCACGCACACCCGATATAATATAGAAAGCAGCGATGAGTGCACCGGCCGGATATTCCGTCTGTTTAAGATGATCAAGGAAATGATATGCATCAACATGACAACCAAGGGCTCCCCCTGGCATAACAACAGGGATCCCGAGTTTGTCCAGCTCTTTCACCATGTAGTCAATAAAGAGGGGAGAATGACTCACAACGTTATCATCAACTGTTTCTTTCAGCCCTTCAGCCATTGATTCTATCTCTTTGATAGGAATGCCGCCATAGGTAAGGAATCCTTCATAGACTGGTAAAAGGAATTTCAGACTGTTGAAGATGTCAGGACTGTTTGTACATATTGCTCCTCCTCTGGAAGAGCTTACTTTGCGTCCTGAAAAATATATTATATCACACAAACCGCTCATTTCCATTAGTATAGAAGCAAGGGTGCTTTTTTCGTAGCCTTTTTCCCTGATTTTGATGAAATAAGCATTCTCGCCCACAAGGCTGGCATCAAGAACAATTATCAGTCCATACTTATCAGCAACCTTTCTGACCTCTTTAAGGTTCTCCATTGAGAAGGGTTGTCCCCCAAGCAGATTTGTTGAAGCCTCCATCCTGATGAATGGTATGTTTTCAGGTCCCGTAGCCTGAACTGCTTTTTCAAGCTTTACTATGTCAATATTCCCCTTGAAAGGATGATCACTTTTTATCTTCATTGCCTCATCGGCGAACAGTTCGAGTACTTTACCGCCGCAAAGCTGAATATGAGCCAGGGTGGTTGTAAAGTGATAGTTGGTTGGTATTACTGAACCTTCTTTTACAAATGATTTACTTAACAGATGCTCCGCAGCACGGCCCTGATGACAAGGAAGCAAAAACTTCTTTCCGAATACCTGCATTACACTTTCCTGAAATCTTGTAAAGCTTTGTGACCCGGCATAGGCCTCATCAGCAATGAACATTTTTGCAACCTGTGCATCACTCTGGGCATTGGTCCCGCTGTCGGTAAGCATATCCAGAAAGATATCGTTTGTCTTCAGCAGAAAAGAGTTATACCCGGCCTCTTCAATCGCCTCAAGGCGCCGCTCGACAGGAACCAGGTTTATAGCCTGTACCACTTTTACCTTATGCATTTCAAGAGGGATTTGCTTCCCGTTAAAGAATTTCACTGTTCCGTTTGTTGCCGTTTTATCCATATTTTTATGTTGTTAAGGTTTTTGAAATTAAAAAAGCTTACCTTCTCTGGTAAGCCTTTTTCTGATATTGTGTCGACGTCACTATTATATCTGAAGACTCACCCGTTTAAGCCTCCGGTAATAATAGTAATAATGACCGTAAAGATTATAAGTGAATTTAATTTCATTAAGCATCTGACAAACCTAGCTTAAATTTATTCAAAAAACAACAGGATTATCAAATAGTTTGTACTAAAAAGTAATTCTTTCGCTCTTGCGTCCTTTTTCCCTTACACCCTTGTGCCCTTGCACCCTTGTGCCTATCTTATTATCTGCCCAAAAAACATAGCATTTATAAATACCTTATTAGTTCCATACCAGATTGCCCTGAAATTAGGGTTGTCATATATCGACACAATCCTGGTGCCATGTACACTGGCATATGAAGTACCTTTAATCCTTTCAATGTTCTCCTTTGAGCAGTAACCGCTTAACAAAGGATTCTCTGTGAATTGAACCGGGTTATTATATGCGTTTGAATCTTTCCTGGCAGCTGTTATCGCCGATTTAAAAACAGGCAATATATCTCTTGTATAACCAAAGCAGAGAGGATGCGTAAGATCAAGTTTAGTCCTGAAAATTGTGCCGGGTATCTGCTGAACCTGAGTATCTGCTGATTTATTGGAATATATTCCGTCACCTTTCTTTTTGCTGACTTCGGGAACATATTCAATTTCAGCTAACTTATTTTTATTCAGCCAGTTGTTTCCGGATTCAATTCCTATAATTATTTTTCCCGGGAGGTTCCAGTCTTGTATTTTTTCTAACCCCGATGTTCCAATGTCCGGCGATCCGTTAATTATCAGTACATTATATCTGTCGAGATTTACATTTCCAAATCTCCGGGCATTAAACATTGTAACAGGAATCGCGTACCTGCTGTCGAGCAGGTGCCAGATCTCTCCGGTAACTGAACTACTTACTCCGTCGCCTATGATCATTGCAACGGATGGTTTATCAAGAACCACAATTTGGCTGCTCCCGAGATCTATACCTTTTTCTGTAAGGCCTGTCCGGACACCATAAACAGTAATTCCGCAATCTGTGGCGGTTTTTTCCATGAGGCTTTTAAGATCCTTCCCGGAAACCGGCTGCCCCTCAGCAGGGACGACAATTGCCCCTGCAGCAAATGTCTTCCTCAGGATACCGTCATCACACGTAAACTGCTTTGTCGACACCCTTGTTATAAGTCCTTTATCCTGAAGATAATATAAAGCTTTTGGTGAATAATAATCACTCCATTCAAACAGATAGGCGTACGGATTTTCACCGGAGATCATCTGCCCGGTTTCAAAAGGCGCTTCGGCCAACCCGGATCCGATAAGTCCGTCAATCTCTTTAGATGTGTAAACAGGTGCGAAGTTCAGATTAAAAGACATTGGCAGGTTCCATGATGATATATCGTAAAAAGCGCTGTCGGTAAATTCACTAACAGTATCGAAAAGGCTTCGGATGAAAAGGAATTCAGGCTGCCTGAACGGCAAAACATAACTTCTGCCGGATTCATAAATAATCCCGTTTTTTTCAAGGTTGCGTGTTGTTTTGTACACTTTTATCTGGTGCTGCAGGAGGATATTGATAAACTCAGATACTCTTGAATTATCGGTTGGTTCACTGAAAATAAAAGCCTTAACAGGGTATTTATCCGATTGGTCCTGAGCTTCTTTAAAAAAATTTCTCTGGCTTTCCAGGAGCCTGTTCTTCATTACCGACCCTGCCTTGATTGTGGAAAGAGATACCGTAACCTGATTTCTTATAGCGAACGGGAATGATAACAATCCTCCGGGAGTCTCCTTCAAATGACCTTTTACCCCTGCCTGTTCAAACAAGATACCAACTGATCCGTGAATATCCGGATAGGATGATCCCTTACCAACATAGAAATCGTCAAAAACCTCTTCTGTAAAATAGAGGCTTCCTATTGAGTCGAGGTACTTTTCATGATATCTTCCGATGGCAGCAGTCAGCTCATAATTTTCTTCCGGAACCAACGGATTATTTCGGCTCTTCACACCCGGCTGAAAGAAGAATGTCTCATTCGGTCCCATCTCATGATGATCTGTATTAATATTTGGTTTCCATTTATGAAATGCGGCTACACGTCCTTTCGATTCGGGTTGCTGAAGCATTATGTAATCCCTGTTGAGGTCAAACCAGAAATGGTTCGTTCTTCCTCCGGGCCAGGGTTCATTAAATTCCCACGACGAAGGGTCAGGATTGTTATTCAGGCTCCGGGCAAAATTTACCCATGTGGAGTGTCGCTGCATCCCATCAGGATTCAGGGCAGGATCGATCAGAATGACTGTATTTTCAAGGATTTCGTCGATCTCCTCACCTTCCCCTGCTGTAAGAAAATAGGCTACCAGTGCAGATGCATTCTGAGCACTCGATTCATTCCCATGTATTCCGTATCCAAGCCTGATAAACACGGGAAGTTTGCTTATGTCTCCCTTTTGGGCCTGTGATGGATCACAAAATTTTAAATGCTCCTGCCTTAGAATCTCAATATTTTTAATGTTTTCCGGAGAACTGATTATAAGCTGCCCGAGCGGCCGGTTTTCATAGCTTCTGCCATACTCTTCCCATAACGCGCGGCCGGAAGTATTTGCCAGTTCTAACATATAGTAATAAAGCTTGTCGTGGGTAAGATGCCATTCCCCAATCTCATGCCCGAAAAACTGTTTTGGGTTTGGAACAGAAGAATTAAATGTTATCCCTTTTGGCAGGTAATAATCGAGCGTTACCTGGGATTTGGCAGATGATAGAAAGATCAATAATAGGGAGAGAGTTAATATTTTTTTCATTGAAAACGATGTATTAATAAAGCTCCTTTTTGATATCTTTTATTTTCTTCTCCTCTCATCATAATGTCTCGAATCGCCCCACTCACCATATACAATCTCGTTGTCCGCAAGGCTTACCCTTGCTTCGAGGCAACTCTGGCAATCCTCTGCTGAATCGTCAGTACACGGTTTATTGTCATAAAGCCTGTAGCTGTCGCGATATTTACCGGGTGTTATATTTGGCATGATAATATTGGCTCCTATCCTGATTGCCTTTTCCCTTCCAACCGGATCAATTGCCTGTAAAGCAGTTGCTGCAACAATATTGATATCCTTCATCATTATCCTTAGGATGGCTATCATTTTAAGAGTAAGGTCAAATCGTTCCGTGAGGGGAAGCAGCTTATGGGAGTACTCGATCAGGGGAGTGTCGGCATGTTCTATATACGGACCCATCCCGCACATATCGATATCGAAGCTTCTCATGAAAAGCAGATCCCCGGCAAGGTCCTCCTTTGTCTGGAAAGGTAATCCGATCATAACCCCCGTACCTGTCTGGTATCCGATATCCTGAAGACTTTTAAGTGAGTCAAGTCTCCTTTTAAAACCGTGCTTTTTGTTTTCAGGATGGATCTTCCTGTACAGCTCTTCAT
>CAYPKL010000151.1:0-6416 GCA_964411285.1 uncultured Rikenellaceae bacterium | reverse complement strand
TCAACATAAGTAACAAAATTGTTTAATCCTTTCAGTTCGGTATCATTAATGTTAAATATTTCAGATTCTTTTAAAATGAATTCACCGGCTTCCTTTGCCGCCTTTTCAATTTCAGAGCACAATAATTCCAGATTCATAGTATTTTAATCAAGTAATTCAACTTTTAAATTTCCATTTTGATATAAATCAACAAGCCTGGTGAATTTAATCTCCCCGCAAAGACTGGCATCCCATGGGTGGTCTGTCTTTAAATAATTTCCGGTGAATCCACTCATCATATTGTTTTTTCTTGTCCTTTCAAACAGAACTTTTGATACCTGACCTATATTCATTTTACAGAATGCCAGGTGTTTCTCTTCAGATAGTGACAGGAGTCTCTTACTTCGCTTTTCTCTGATTGTATCCGGGATCTTCCAGGCCATATTTACAGCCGCAGTGCCCGGACGCTCTGAGAAGTTAAAAACATGAAGGTATGATAACGGCATATCAATCAGGAAGCTTAAAGTATCGTTGAAATCGGCATCTGATTCACCGGGAAAGCCTGCAATAATATCAGCTCCTATACCGGCAAGCGGAAGCGCCTCCATGATGCGTCTTATTCTGTTTGCAAAAAGATCCCTGTTATATCTTCTTTTCATCAGTCCCAGAATTTTATCCGATCCGCTTTGCAGGGGTATGTGAAAATGAGGGAGTATTTTTTCTCCGGATGCTGTCAGGTCAATTATTTCATCAGTAATAAGGTCAGGCTCTATTGAAGAGATCCTGTATCTTTCAATCCCGGATACTTTTACCAGCTCTCTTAGGAGGTCCGCAAAAGTATCTCCTGTCGATTTTCCGAAATCACCGATGTTAACTCCAGTCAGCACTATTTCCTTTATCCCTTCCCCGGCAATTTTTTCAGCCTCCTCCCTTAGAAAATTTATCTCCTGGTTTCTGCTACGACCGCGTGCAACTGGAATAGTACAATAGGAACATCTGTAATCGCAACCATCCTGCACCTTGAGAAATGACCGGGTTCTGTCGCCCATTGAGAAAGCGGCATTAAAAACTCCCGGGGATGGCATCTGGGATGAATGGATTTCCGTTTTTTCTTTTTTACCGGCAGCCTCCAGATAACCGGCAATATCGAATTTTTCATTTGTTCCCAGCACAAGATCCACTCCAGGGATTAATGATATTTCTTCCGCTTTGAGCTGGGCATAACATCCTACAACCGCAATAAATGCATCTGGTGACTGGCTGATAAATCTTCTTATCGCCTGTCGGCATTTCTTATCGGCAGCCTCTGTGACAGAACAAGTATTAATAACATAAATATCAGCTTTAGCTTTAGCTGCGACTCTTTCAAACTTCTCAGAAGGGAATGACCTTGAAATTGTCGAAGTCTCAGCAAAATTTAACTTGCATCCAAGGGTATGAAATGCTACTTTTCGCCTGGGATTATTCATATTCTGATAACTGCAGAGCTTTTGATGAAGGATAATTTATACCCTTCGATATTACCGGCGTCCTGTTTTTTTGAGCTTTGTAAGGAATACATTCCTGAATTCAATATCTTTCCCTTCGCTCTGAAGACATATATGTCCGCTGCTGGCTGTCAGCCCGGTACCTTTATTCTGCAGCATTCCGTTAACATGAACCTCAATGGTGTTCTCTTTGCAGATCACCTCCATGGTATTCCATTCTCCGACAGTTTTTTCGGAAGAGGGACTCATTTTTTTGATCACAATTGTTGATTTGTCCTTATGCTCGTTCATATCTGTCCCGCCCATACAGATAAGATCACCTGCATTGCCGGCGGCAAGCTGGCTTTCGAAGGTTTTTATCCAGATGGCATCAGGTTTTTGTGCATGAATAAAGACACCACTGTTAGTGGCTTCCACTGGCCAGCGCCATTCAACATGCAATCTGTAGTCTGAATATGTTTCCCGGGTCCTCATATATCCGAAAGGGTTGCCGGTTATATGGATTACTCCGTCAAGAACAGTAAAAACCCCGGAAGGATTTACAGTATTATCCTTTAAGTAAAATTCCCAGTTGGACAGGTCATTACCATTGAACAACTGAACATTTTCGATATTGTTAATCTTTCTGGCCTTCTGATTTTTAGCATTTTTTTGTCTTGTCTGTGCCAGTCCTGATCCGGCAGTTACAGCAAAAATCATCAGGGATATTGTGATAAAACGTACTGTCGTGGATTTCATAAATTTAAAGTTTATTTGTAATTAATTAAAATTGTTATTTCTGATTTTTTCATAACAGTTTACTGGCAAGTTCGGCCAGGAAACTGCGTTCCCCTTTTACAAGGTTTACATGAGCAAAAATATCCTGGTCCTTCATCTTGTCGGATAGATAGCTAAGCCCGTTGGAGGCAGTATCGAGGTAGGGTGAGTCTATTTGTTCAATATCGCCTGTAAAGACCATTTTTGTTCCTTCTCCGGCACGGGTAATTATTGTCTTAATTTCGTGAGGGGTAAGATTCTGGGCTTCATCAACGATAAAGAAGATGCTGGAAAGGCTTCTTCCTCTTATATATGCAAGAGGTGTAATAACAAGTTTCTCTTCCTTGACCATATCATTAATGCGCAGGAATTCAGGGCTTTGATGGCTGAACTTATGTTTGATAACAGTCAGATTATCATATAACGGTTGCATATAAGGTTCCATTTTTTCCTTGACATCGCCCGGGAGAAAACCCAGATCCCGGTTAGCCAGGGGTACAATTGGTCTGGCAAGGAAAATCTGTTTGTACCTTTTAAACTGCTGAAGAGCTGCGGCTAATGCCAGCAGAGTCTTTCCCGTACCAGCCTTTCCGGTAAGAGAAACAAGCTGAACATCAGGATTTAAAAGAGCATCAAACGCAAAGGTCTGTTCAGCATTGCGTGGATCGATGCCATATGTAGTTTGTTTGATGACCCTGTTAAGCAGCTTATTTACAGGGTTATAATGAGCCAGTGCGCTGGCTCCGCTGTTTTTCATGATGAAGAACTGGTGTCCCCTGAGGTTAGGGTCAAGCCTGAAGTCTGCAGAACCTACACCTTCAGGAAGCTCGTAAAGCTTGCTGATCAATGCATGGTCAACCCCTTCAAGGACCTGAATTCCCTTGTAAAGATCATCAATATTTGCAACTTTGTCATTCTGGTAATCCTGAGCTATAATCCCAAGTGATTTTGCCTTCATCCTGAGATTAATGTCTTTGGTGATCAGCACAACGGTTTTGTCCTTGTTAGCGTTGCAAACATATTCTGCAATCGCAAGAATACGATGATCAGCTGTTCTTTCAGGGAATGATTTGGTGACCTTCTCAGAAAAATCCTTTCCAGTCTCAATATGCAGATTCCCCAGGTTCTCTCCAAGCGGGATATTTGCAGTCAGCAGCAGATCGCCGGAAAGCTTATCCAGTTCCCTGGTAAACTCCCTCGCATGAAAATTTATCTGATCGTTTCCTCTTTTAAATTTATCGAGCTCCTCAAGCACCACTATTGGAATAATTACATCATTTTCCTCGAAATTGTAAATACATTTATAATCGTGAAGAAGAACATTAGTGTCTATAATAAAGAGCTTTTTGTTATGCTTTCTTATCATTATTAATTAATTTAAAATCAATGATCTATCCCCTGGAACATTATTCCGTTACCTGACCTGCAAAATTATTAAAATAAAGAATACATTGTTGTATGTGTTGAAAGTATGTTAATTTGTAATCGTAAGGTACCAGGGCGGTGGAAGATGTTGAACTATACCGGCGCCTGATTTATAATGAGGAAAAGAGAAATGAACTACGACCGGACCATAGAATTCCTTTTTAGTCAACTGCCGGCTTACCACAGGATAGGTAAGGCAGCTTATAAAGATAATCTGAATAACACTATTGCATTCGACGATTACCTTGGTCATCCGCATACAAGATATAAAACCATCCATGTCGCAGGCACTAACGGAAAAGGATCGGTTTCTCATTTGATTGCCTCCATTCTTATGGATGCAGGTTATAAAACAGGTCTTTATACCTCGCCCCATCTGGTAGATTTCAGGGAAAGGATACGGGTTAACGGGAAAATGATATCCAAACAGGCAGTTACCGGATTTGTGAATAAGCACACTGATTTTATGAGGGCGCTAAAACCTTCATTCTTTGAAATGACAGTGGCAATGGCTTTTGATTATTTTGCAAAAGAGGAGGTTGATATTGCGGTAATAGAAGTCGGACTGGGTGGAAGGCTTGATTCTACAAATATCATAACCCCTGTTTTGTCAGTAATTACTAATATAGGCCATGATCACATGGATCTTTTAGGCAATTCACTCGAAAAAGTAGCAAAGGAAAAGGCGGGAATTATTAAGAAGGGGGTGCCTGTTGTAATCTCTGAAACTTCAGTGGATTCAAAAGAAGTCCTTAAACTAATGGCCGGAGAAAGCAATTCGGAAATCTGCTTTGCTGATATGAAATTTAAATGTATCCTCGATGACTTTAATTATGTGAAAGGAATCAGGACTTTTACTATTAAGGATCTTTTATCGAATGGCAAAACATCTGGAGAGCTGCCTCTGGGAGGCGATTACCAGGCAAAAAATCTGCAGGCGGTATTTCAGTCTTTCACTATACTTAAAAGATATCTGAATGTGACTGTTGAAAATATTCTGAACGGTATAAGGAACGTTGTCACCAGTACATCCCTTCTGGGAAGATGGCAGATAATCGGAAAGAAACCTTTAATAATATGTGATACGGGTCATAACAGAGAGGGTCTGGAGTTTACCCTGAGGCAGGTAATCAGAATCCCAAAATCGGGGTTGCACTTTGTAATAGGGTTTGTAAACGATAAAGATATAAGTTCAGTATTACCCCTATTCCCGGCAAACGCAGCATATTATTTCACAAAAGCTTCTGTACCCAGAGCGCTGGATGAAGCGGTTCTGATGGCTGAAGCTCTTAAATCGGGGCTGAGGGGTGATTGCTATTCTGATGTTAAATCAGCCATCAGGGCTGCCAGATTAAATTCTGAAGATGACGATTTAATTTATATCGGGGGAAGCACCTTCATAGTTGCGGATGCTTTGAAATAAACTCAAATTTACTGTTAAGCCGTTTCCCGGGGTTATTTTGAAATTCTTCAGGCTGCCCTATTGCCTTTTAGTGAACGGATTATCTACAATAATCCGGGATTTTCTGTTGGCTATCTCCCAGCCGATTTCAAAAGCACCTTTCGTAACAAGTTCCAGTTTGTTGAAGTCGAGTTTCTCTATAACATCCCCCGGTGTATGGTAATCAGAATGCAATCCTGTAGTAAAGAACAGGATCGGGATATCTTTTTTTACGAAATTGAAATGATCGCTTCTGGCAAAGAGGTTCAGGTGATTATCTCTGCCGCTCAGAGAGTAATCAAAAGTCAGATTACTTCTTTCATCTGCTTCGCCGGCTATCGACATTAAGTCACTGCTTTGATCATCAGCAATTATATAAACACCCAGCGGACCGGAAACAGGAGTTTCACCTGTCGAATCTGCCACTCCCTTTACCCTTCCTATCATATCCATATTCAGGTCAACAATTGTGTTTTCCAAGGGGAATAACGGATCGTTAATATAAGCCTGAGATCCAAACAAACCTATTTCTTCTCCTGTGAGCCAGAGAAATACAATTGATCTTAGGGGCTTTTTATCCAGGTTCCGGAAAGCCTCTGCTATCTCAAGCAGTGCAGCACAACCCGACGCATCATCATCAGCTCCTGCACAGATTGAATCATCCCTTGTTCCGATATGATCAGCATGACATGAATAAACTACGAATTCAGATTTAAGGACCGGATCGCATCCTTCAATCCATGCAGCAACATTGTGCAGTACGAACTCATCGTTGCCCGAAGTACCTGAGCTTTTAAAATTTCTGCAGGAAATTAAAGAATACTGAGGCATTTGGAACGAGTTAAAGGACCTGCTTATGCAATAGGATTGTAGATAATCCATCCCGTTAGCGGGTTTAAGACCAATCTGTCGGGCTTGTGAAACTATGTAATTTAATGCAATTTCAAGTTCAGGTTCACCGTTGGCCCTTCCTTTCAGAGAGGGTGAAGCAAGAAATGATACATGACTTTCAAGATCTTCATAATCAATCAGATTAATTCCTGGAACTGAATCCTGTGAATATGACATTTCCTGAAAAGATGCGATTAATAAGCAAATGGCGAGATATTTGATAATTCCTGTCAGCATGGGTATGTTAAAAAAATAATTAACAAATGTACAAAGTTACCCGGAATGAAAAAGTTGCCTGTTCTGTTAAGGTTTAACCTGACTTAAAATTGCATCCGGGTGAAAATTAATCCTGATTAGCGGTTTTTTTATATTTTTGCAAATTAATTATAAAATATGGAAGTCAGTATTTTGTTCTGGATCGGGTTTCATTTGTTCAT
>CAYPKL010000150.1:0-3037 GCA_964411285.1 uncultured Rikenellaceae bacterium | reverse complement strand
TCGAGGGCAGGGATCGGGAGTATATTCATGACGGCAAGGATTATTGAAAGAAGAGCCGTAAGATTCCAAAAGGACTGCCAATCCCAGCTTCCCGGGAAAATATTGCCAATTGTAATGAAACCGCCAAGCGATTCATACGCTTTGGTATTTCGTGAAAAGATCAGTTTGAACTGCTTCAGATAATCGCCAATTGTCTTAAATCCTTTTGAAATACCTGCAGGAACTGATTCGAGGAAACTGTAGTTTATGGTTTTAAGCTCAAATATTTTATCGTATGATCTGGAACTGAAAATTCCGAGCAACCCTTCTGAAGTAAGCTGTACCGGGATATCAATACTTTCTTCTTTACGCAAAATGTTCAATACTATTGATCTGCTCTTATTACCGGTAAGGTATTTTTGAAACTCATCATACCAGCTGAATTTTAATCCGTCGATTGCAATCAGTTCGTCACCTTCCAGCAATCCGGCATTTTTGCCAGGGGATTCTTTTGCAAAAGATGAAACAATAAAAGGGCCAAAAGGAGTTCTTGGATCAATCTGAACTTTGCCCTTAAGCATCTGTGGAATAATACCGGCTGGAATTGGGATATTCAGTATTTCTCCGTTTCTGTCAACCTGAATGGATTTCCGGTCATTCAACACGATATCGGAGGTAATATGTAAAAAGTTATCAATATGCTGGTTGTCTACAGAAATGATCTTGTCACCGTTTCTGAGGCCCATTGAGTAACCGGCGGAGTCGGTAACGATACCATATTTAACATTTGTTGTGGGCAAATAGGTTTCACCCCAGGCATAAAGGACTGATACATAAATCAGCATGGCAAATATGAAATTGAACAGAACACCGGCGGTCATAATAAGCAATCTTTGCCACGATGTTTTTGACCTGAATTCCCATGGTTGGACAGGCTGTTTCATCTGCTCCTTGTCCATAGACTCATCTATCATTCCTGATATCTTCACATACCCGCCTAAGGGCAGCCAGCCAAGACCATATTCTGTTTCCCCTCTTTTTAACTTGAAAATCGAGAACCAGGGATCAAAGAAGAGATAGAATTTTTCAACCCTGGTTTTAAAAATCTTGGCAAAGATAAAATGGCCGAACTCGTGAACTATCACAAGTATCGACAGGCTTAAAACAAATTGTAATATCTTAATCAGAATAGTCATGATTTCTTATTGAGTTGGTTAATATAGCTTAGGGCAATTTCCCTTGCCCTGGTATTTGTAGATTCAAGAAAAGCCAGTCCCGGAGATGAAAAATATTCGGCCTTTTCCATTGTATATTCGACGAGATCCGACATTTGTATAAAACTAATCTTTCCTGAAAGAAAGGCATTGACCGCAACCTCATTAGCTGCATTAAGGATACACGGCATATTTCCTCCCTGGTTTAAAGCCTCAAATGCAAGTCCAAGGTTACGGAATTTTACAATGTCGGGCTCCATGAATGTAAGTGTATTATTCATAAGAAGATCCAATCTGGGAAGATCGGAGGTGAATCTGTCAGGGTAGCTGAGTGCATATAAAATAGGGATTCGCATGTCGGGCATTCCCATTTGTGCCTTTACCGATCCATCTGCAAAATGGACAAGCGAATGAATTACCGACTGTGGATGAATAACAACTTTGATCTGTTCGGGTGCCAGATCAAAAAGCCATTTTGCTTCAATTACCTCAAGACCTTTGTTCATCATCGATGCAGAGTCAATTGTGACCTTGTTTCCCATTCCCCAGTTAGGATGTTTCAGCGCTTCATGGGGTTTTACATTTTTCAGCATTTCTGATGTATAATTAAGAAATGGGCCTCCTGAGGCAGTCAATGTTATTTTCTCTACCGGATTTCCGGTTTCTCCTGCAAGACATTGAAAAATGGCAGAATGCTCAGAATCGACAGGTATTATCCTGCTTCCCGATTGATTAACCAGTTTCTTAATTATTTCTCCTGCAACAACAAGGGTTTCCTTGTTTGCCAGTGCAATATTTTTTCCTGCTCTGATTGCTGCTACCGTTGGCTTTAATCCCGAATAACCAACCATTGCGATCACTACCTGATCAATATTCGATCCTGCTACCACCTGTTCAATTGCTTCATCACCTGCAAAGACCTTTACCGGCAGATCCTTAATACTTTCTTTCAGCTGGGGGTAATGAGCCTTATTTCCTATCACCACTGAATCAGGGAGATACTTTCTGGCCTGTTCTGCCAGTAATTTTGTGTTGTTCCCGGCTGCAAGTACCTCAACCTCAAATTCGTCAGGGAATCTGGATATGACATCCAGGGTTTGTGTCCCAATCGATCCTGTCGATCCCAGCAGAGCAATTCTTTTTCGCATACAGGATTTTCAGTAATTAGAAAATTATGTGTTTCTCCGGATCAAGAGGGCTTCCCTTGTACCAGATCTCAAAATGAAGGTGAGGTCCGGAAGTATACATTTCGCCTGAATCGCCAACAATGGCGATAGCTTCGCCGGTTCTTACCAGATCGCCTGTCTCCCTGATCAGAGAGGCATTATGCTTATAGACAGAAACTATGTTATTTGAGTGTTGGACCTCTATGACAAATCCGGTTTCCATGGTCCATCCCGTAAAGATAACAGTACCGTCAAGGGCTGCGGCTACTGATGATTTTGGTCTTGTTACGATATCCGTACCGTAATGCCTGAGGCGTTGATCAAATTTCCCCGAAACTATTCCTTTTACGGGCGGGAAGAAATGGAGTCCGGCAAGACTTGTAACAGGTTCTGAGGAAACAGGGCCCAGATTAAGATTGTATCTGTCTTCCTTTTCGACCTGGGCTCTTAAAGCAGAATCTTCAGGAGAGTTCCGGAAGCTGATTGATTTGTAGTTTCTTGTTGTATCCCTGACTGTATAGATCTGAGTGGGCGGGTTGCCTGATATAATCGCATTGAGGTTTGAAAAATACTTATCCCTTAACACTAGTTCTTTCTCCAGTGAATCGAGACGGATTGCGCTTAAAAGTATATTACGTCTCATTGTTATATCGGGGTATCCGGGAATAAATTCCCTCA
>CAYPKL010000149.1:0-3412 GCA_964411285.1 uncultured Rikenellaceae bacterium | reverse complement strand
TGCCTGAAATCAATAATTATGTCCTTTGTCCAGGGTTTGACCTGTATATTTATTGTATCAAGGAAATAAGAGATTCCTCCCTTTAATTCTGTCATCGGCTTGTTTATGACTGCTATTACTTCATTTGCAAGTTTCTCGCCTGAAATGTATTCACCATTATCCCTGGGATTAATATCTCCTGCAGTACCCTGTAAAAATAACGAATTTAAGGCTCCTGTTCTCTCTTCCACCAGGTTGCGTGCAACACCGGGATAGTTGGCACTGATGGTATAATTCAATTTCCCTGCTGTGCTGAATACCGGGTGACATGAAGCCAGAAACAGATACTCTTCCGTATTGCTGCCAGTATATTTCACTTTGATTACATCAACGGAACCATCATATAACTCAGGGTGTTCTTTAAGACTTCTGTTGTATCCTATATCGGTGCTTCCCCTTCCAAAAAAAAATTGCGCTGGTGCCAGACTGGCAAGCGCTTTGTCAACCGAGTTAAGTATTCCTGTTCTGACGGTTGAATAAAGGTACAGGCTGTCAGGAAGCTGATTAGCCTCCTGCCAGGTAAGCCACTCCTGTGACACAGGTGCAAAATGAGTATGTGAAGAGTTAATAAAGATGGCTGAAGAAGGTAAATTATGTATCTTCAGTATCTCCTTCTTAAGCATACCTGTATATTTATCATTAAGTCCGCAGATATCAGCATTAATAATAACAATTGTTTTTTCACCATGACGGATTGCCATTGCCCTTGCAGTGAGGTTGCCTTCACTCCTGTGTCCGCCTGAATAAAGACGGCCTTCGTTGCTGATTCCATACAATGTGTTCCCGGCAATAGAGATCAACTTCATATCTTCCGTAATTGTAAAATTGTTACGGTAGGCAGCTTTAAACCATCTGATTTCCTTTCGGCCAGGATCACACTGAAAGATAACATTTTCACCGGTCAGTGCATATAATTTTCTGTTGTCAGCTGCAAGGCTGATTATCCCGTCGACGGAATTAAGCAGAGTCCATTCCACAACCTTGTCAGAAAGGTCTGCCTGCCAGACAATACCTTTTTTATCAAGGGCAAAAAGCTTAGTGCCAGAAATTGTCAATGAGATCGCCTGTATGTCAGGAAGCTCTGATTTTTTCCATTTGACCTTTCCTGTTGATTTGGTCTGAAAAAAATTCCCATCACTGTCGACTCCATAGATTTTATCATCAAGAATTGCCAGCGATCGAATGTTCTCAGCTTTTCCGGCCGTTTGCCAGCCTGATTTGTTTTTTGAAAGGTCTCTGAATAATAAAACACCGTTACTTATAATAAACAACCTGTCTGAAGTGCCGCTTATCGCAGAAATTTCAGGCAGGTATTCTTCTGCTGTCCATTGAAGGGTAAAGCGTCCGTCGCGTGGAGCGCCATAACCTCCAAGGTGCAGTGATATCAGAGATTTATCAGGTTCGATACTGACCCGGGATGTTCCGGCCTGATATTCCGCTTGGCCAAAAACAGCCTGGGAGAATATGAATATTATTGTAAGAACCAGATATATACTTCTTCCCGTATTAATAAGTCGGATATCTTTCATGCTTTGGCCTTTTCTCCGGCATCTTTATTCATCTTTCTACAACCCGTTGAAAGCTTTGGGTCCGCCTGAGATAATATTTTATAAAACAAACATTGAATATTCATTCAAAAACCAGAATAAAAGTTGAGTTCAAATTCTGCTCAAAAAAAGTATCAGATATCATTTTCGCCTTTGACATATCCAAAGTTCGCAAGGATCCCGCCGTCAACATAAAGAATATGTCCATTTACAAAATTACTTGCCTTTGAAGCAAGGAACAAAGCGGCATTGGCTACATCTTCGGGTTCACCCCATCTGCCTGCCGGTGTGCGGGTCATCACAAGGTCATTGAACGGATGACCATTTTCCCTTATTGGAGCAGTTTGTGATGTGGCAATGTATCCCGGACCGATCCCGTTGATCTGAATATTGTATTTAGCCCATTCGCATGCCATGTTTTGTGTAAGAAGCTTAAGACCACCCTTCGCAGATGCGTATGCAGAAACAGTATTGCGTCCATAGACGCTCATCATCGAACACATATTTATTATTTTGCCTTCTCTCTTTGCAATCATCGAAGGAACGACCCTTTTCGACATAATCAGTGGAGCTACAAGATCAATATCAATAACCTTTTGATAATCTGAAACTTTCATATCAAGTATCGGTACCCTGATAATAATTCCGGCATTATTTACAAGTATATCTATCGAACCCACATTTTTTTCAATCTCCGATATGCCGTTATCGACATCTTTTTCATTTGTAACGTCGAATTTCAAGGTAAAAACATCAAGTCCCTCTTTTTTAAATGCCTCCCTGCATAACATAAGCTTCTCTTCCTGAATATCATTTACACAGATTCTGGCACCTGCCTTTGCAAGAATAATTCCAATAGCCAAACCAATTCCGTGTGTGCCTCCCGTAACGAGTGCAACTTTTCCGGTTAAATCGAATAAATCTTTCATTAGGTTTTTTATTATTTTAAAGTATCCGGATACCTGACATCCATATCTCCGTAATCGAGGTTTTCACCTGCCATCCCCCATATAAAAGTATAATTTGAGGTACCTGCAGCGCTGTGAATGCTCCATGAAGGTGACAGGACGGCCTGGTCGTTTTTCATCCAGATATGCCTGGTTTCATCCGGATCACCCATAAAATGGCAGACAGCCTGCTTTTCAGGAACTTCAAAATAGAAATAAGCCTCCATTCTGCGGTTATGAGTATGAACAGGCATAGTATTCCAGACACTTCCTGTTTTCAATTCTGTCATTCCCATCTGGAGCTGGCATGTAGGCAATACTTTGTTAATAAGCAGTTTATTGATGGTTCTGTGATTGGAAGCATCGGGAGAACCGAGGGTTACTATTTCGGCCTCCTCCAGAGTTACCTTCCGCGATGCATATTTATGGTGGGCAGGTGCGGAGTTGATATATAGTTTTGCCGGATTGACGCTGTCAACTGACCCGAAGACAACATCAGATGTCTCTTTCCCAAGATACAAAGCCTCCTTGAATCCTATATTATAGGAAGTGCCACCTGCCTGAATTACAGCCTCTCCGCCGACATTTATTATTCCCATTTCCCTGCGTTCAAGGAAATAGGAGGCTTTCAGATCATCCGGAGTTTCAAGCTTCAATTGATTTTTTAACGGCATGGCGCCTCCTACCATATAACGGTCATACATGGAGTAAACCATTGATATCTCATCGGGGATAAAAATATTCTCAATCAGAAACTCCTTTCTGAGCTTTGTCGTGTCATACTGCTTAAAATCCGCCGGGTGTACTGCATATCTGAGTTCAATTTTCATCTTCAGTGTTTATTTAATTTTTTTATTCAAACGATACTCTTTCAAAAGT
>CAYPKL010000148.1:0-13772 GCA_964411285.1 uncultured Rikenellaceae bacterium | reverse complement strand
TATGGTTCGGAGAGAGCTTTCAATATGATAACATGCCACCTGAAAACTGGCTGGTTGAAGTATCCGGTATACCCTTCGGATTGATGGGTGACATGCTGCAGGGAGGAGGCAACCGGTGGAGAGGAATGGTCTATGGAATGACAGTACGGCATCCATGGGAAACTGAAGGTGTGCTTTGCGATCCGCGTCCTGTTTGGAAAATCTGGGATGAATTTGGGATTGAATCAGCTTTAATGAGAGGATATTGGGAAAAGGATTGCCCGGTGAAAACAAATCGGGATGATATCAAAGCAACTGTATATCAGAAAGATGGTAAATCACTGATATCTGTAGCCAGCTGGGCCGAAGGGCCGGTGAATTTTAAATTCCAGTACGACTGGAAAGCGCTTGGAATTGATAGCGGGAAAGCTATCTTGTCGGCGCCCCATATAAAGGACTTTCAGGAGGAAGCTATTTTCAATCCTGATGATAAGATACCAATTGATCCAGGAAAAGGATGGCTATTTTATCTTCGGGAAAACTTACAGATTGCGGCTGACACTGGTGAATAAGCCTTTTTTGAGCCTTCGAGTCAACCTGTGGGTATCTTTGGGGTTTAATCATAAATATCTGAACCACAAGAGGTTGTCTCAAAAGTACTTTGTGCGCCTTTGTGATGTACTTTGTGTCCTTTGTGGTTAAACATAAATCCCTGAACCACAAAGCCTTCCTGTCTGACGTCAGGCAGACAGGGATCACAAAGGTAAAACCTAAGAACACCAAGGAAGAATATTATTATACTACTTATAAGACAGCTTTCAAAGGGCTTCACAAAGGGGTACAAAGTATACATACAGGTAAAACAAACTTTTACAATAACCATTAAGAGCAAAATGATAAAAGTATTTATCCTATATTTGATAAAACAACCTAATCTCTGTAAAAATGAATAATCTCAGAAAATACGGATCATTACTATTTGTAACATTTGTTACAATTTCATCAGTTAATGTATCTGCACAGGAAACCATGATCTCATTCGGAAAATCATCCTCCCTCGACAGGGCTCTGTTTAAAACTAAAGAGAAAGAATTGCCTCTGCTCTGGAAAAATGTAAATACCGATCCCGATACCTGGCATGTGGAAAAGAATCTCCTTATATGTACAGGAAAACCGATTGGAGTTATGAGATCAGAAAAGCAGTATGAAAACTTCATTCTTCATATCGAATGGAGGCACATGGAAGCTGGTGGTAATTCAGGTACCTTTGTCTGGAGTAACGCCACTCCTCCTGAAGGTGGAAATTTGCCGAACGGGGTAGAGGTTCAGATGCTTGAACTTGACTGGGTAAACCTTAATAAGCGCGATGGAGAGACTCCTCCGGTAGCTTATGTGCATGGTGAATTATTTGGTGTCGGAGGAGTGACCACCGTTCCTGATAATCCACGAGGCACCAGGAGTAAATCGATAGAAAACCGCTGCAAAGGGAAAGGCGAATGGAATACTTACGATGTAGTGTGTGTCGACGGAGTTATTAAGCTTTCAGTAAATGGAAAGTTTGTTAACGGTATTGCAAAGTCAGCCCAGAAAAAAGGTTATATCTGCCTTGAGTCAGAAGGCGCCCCGATTCATTTCCGGAATATCAGGATTATAGACCTTCCATCCGGTGTTACTTCCCCGGAGCAGATTGCCCCGGAATTGAAATAAGCAGAGGGAATAAATCGATCCATAAATTTAATACTCAACCTTTTTAAAACATGAGACTTATCAAAACTGCCTTATTACTGATAGCACTCTGGCTGCTTGCAGCATGTGGATCTTCCCCGGAGCTACGGAAACCATTTGGTCTTCATCCACAGAATCCCCACTACTTCCTCTTTCGTGAAAAACCGGTAATTCTGATTGGATCCACCGAGCATTACGGGGCAGTAATGAATCTCGATTTTGACTATGTTAAATACTTCGATGAGCTTGCGGCCTGCGGACTGAATGTGACACGCACCTTTACCGGTATCTATGTTGAACCTGAGGGAGCATTCGGCATTAGGGAGAACACTATGGCCCCTGCGCCGGAACGATTTATTGCTCCATGGGCAAGAAGCCCTGAACCAGGGTATTCAAACGGAGGAAACAAATTCGATCTTTCAAAATGGGATGAAAACTACTTTGTCAGGCTTAAAGATTTTATTGCAGAGGCAGGTAAACGGGATATCATAGTTGAGCTCGATCTCTTCTCAAATTTCTATGATACTATCCAGTGGAAACTATCTCCCTTGAATTCGATCAACAATATTAATGGTGTGAGTGATATCCGCGACCACAAGGAAATTCTCTCTTTAAGACATCCGGAAGTGCTTACCGGGCAGGAAAAAATGGTAAGAAAGATCATAACAGAACTTAAGGATTTTGATAATCTCTATTATGAGGTCTGCAATGAACCTTATTTCGGAGATACCCTGGCTCTGAGAGAGTGGGAAGTCAATATGACCTGTATTGTTGCAGATGCAGAGAAGGATTTTATTCATAAGCACCTTATATCCAACAATGTGCAAAACTTTAAGAAACTGGTTCCCGAGCCAAGGCAACATGTTTCAATCTACAATTTTCATTATGCGGAACCTCCTGTTACTGTCCCTCTTAACTATCATCTGAACCTACCTCTTGGTGATAATGAAACGGGATTCAGAGGTAATGATGGTACCATTTACCGTATCGAGGCATGGAGATTCCTCCTGGCCGGAGGTACTCTTTTCAACCATCTCGATTATTCTTTCACAACCGAAAATGAAAATGGATCCTATGTCGTTCAGAAAGGTGAACCGGGAGCGGGGAGCAGAACACTCCGTGAACAATTCAGAATACTTGCAGGATTCATGAGATCACTAAACTTCATTAACATGAAACCGGTTGGTAATGATGTTGTTAAGCCTGATCGTGAAAGCACTTCTGTCGAGGGACTTGTTGAGGATGGGAAAGTCTGGGCTCTCTATTTATCCATTAAAGATACTGTAGCAACTTCTTCAGTGCTGGAAATCAACCTGCCCGCAGGATCATACAACTTAACCTGGACCGATACTAAAACCGGATCTGAAACACCTGAGTCACAAAATGTCCATAACGGTGGCTGGATGCAGATCAAATCACCTGAATACCTAAGGGATATTGCGGTGAAAATCGAAAAGAACTAACTTTCGGACCTCATCCCCAAACCTCTTCTTCAGGAGTCAGGCTCTGCTGGAAATTAAGAAGTCCCTCTCCCTGGGTGAGGGATTTGGAGAGAGGTGAAAATGGAGAGGGATTCAGGCTGAGGTCAGTATACCCATATCTCATCTACGAAGAACCACACAGGATAGCCCACTCCATAATGCCAGGAAGGGCCAATGCCGACATTTTCAAAGTGTACCTTTATATATCTTGCCCGTGTTTTCTGGCCTGATTTTACCCCGAAGCTGGCATATTTAACTTCAGGGGACCGGTCTTCCTCAATTAATCGTTTACCCATAAGCGAATAATTGATGTTGTCTTCGGATGTAAAACATGTCATGCTCTTTGGCAGCAGGATCCATGATCCGAGTTTATGCAGGAAATCCGCCTCAACTGTTTCAATTTCATTAACTTCACCCAGATCGATGATTAATTCCCCATCATTCTTTTCCCATCCGACCCAGCTCTCGTTAAATGTTGCGCCGCCCAGAAGCCCGTCGGTGATGGCTTTGCCGGCAATCCTGTCGTAGGGTTTATTTGGCGGTAAAGTATAAATGACGTTTGCATTGCCGGCAAGGCTCTTCCCCGGATCAGGAAGGTTCCGTTTCAGGTAAAGATCGCAATACTCCCCGATAGTGTTATTCCTTTCATTTAAAGTAGTTACATTCAGTATCCCCGCCCTGTTCCTGAAAAGAGTCAGTTCCTCCCTGATTTTCTCTGCATCGTTCAGAACTCCGGTTCTTGAAATCTCCAGTTCTGCGAATTGTATTGAAAGCCGCTGCTGCCAGACTCTTCTGAGCAGCACGCTATCGGAAGCGACAGCCTTTTCCGCATCATCGAAAAGTTCATGGTATCTCTTGATCAGATTTGTGTTAAGCATTCCTGCTTTATGCGTGATGGGTGTATCATAAATCCAGAGCGGAATATTACTACCCAGTAATGCACCTTCCTGTATTTTCATGTACTGGTACAGATATCGACCTGCTTTACCATAATAACCGTTCAAAAATGATTGAATCAAAGAATCCACATTATAATTGACGTTCCAGAGTAGTTTAGCTACAATATAGCTTCTTAGTTCAGAAAAGTCACCCCCTTTGCTACCAGCTATCTGTGAAAAATGCATATTTACATTATTCTTCCTGAAAAGCTGCATATTCGGCTGCAGAATATGGAAATTCGGAAAGGGCGACACATAATTGTCGAAGTTAATTCCGTAATCCCATACAAAAATGTTGTCAGATATCTTAGCCCATCCTTCAAGGTGCTTTAAAAATGATTTACCTGAAGGATTATCAGTAAGCGGTACCTCTCTGTAACAATCAATATCACATAGCATTATATTGACATTTGGGAGAGGTTTAAGGTTTTTTGGAGGAGAAACCGAATAAAGATAAGCAAGAGTTGAGAACTGTTTATCAGGGAACCGGGCTGCCAGTTTGTTCAGGAAATATATTATACTTCCGGAGGGTCCTCCTTCAGCTTCATCAATTTTTCTGCAATTTTCGCAGGTACAGTTTGTGAAGTTCCCGTCGTTCTGGCTCACAGATATTATGTTTTTACCGGGATTAGCCCTGAAAATTGAGTCGATCCGGCCGGAAACGATCTCAAAAACATCAGGATTGGTAAGGCACCACTGGCTTGCCGAACCTGGCCTGCGTTCTCCATTAATGAATGAATAATACTCCGGATGAGTTTTTCCATATTTACGTGATGGAAGAAGCCTGTCGAAAGTATGGACCCATAAATTACCTGCAAAAATTTCACGCGGTTCCTCAATCCGGTGCCATATTCTGAATAAGGTATCTGTTGCAAAACCGTACGCCTGAGTCTGCCTGTAAACAAAACCGGGATTTTCCGTAAGGTTGAGAAACGAAGGAAGTGATATAGTACTATTTTCCGGATAGTAGCATGCATCGGCAGCATAATACCTCACACCGAAATAATCCTCAAGCAAAGCAATTACACCATTGGTAATACCCGATCCTTTTCCACCTGTAATATAACAACATATTCCATCGCAGGTTATATTGTACCCATCTTCTCCAATTCCGGAAGAGTAATCTGAAAGACCTGTACCATTCAGACTTTTGAAAATAACATCACCTCTTTTTTCTTTTACCCCGGGAGGAACAACCGGTAGAGCTGCCCCGGTGATTTTTGTAATAAAATAATTGAAAATACTGACAGCCTGTTTATTTTCTTTGCAGTTCATGTCAGCGATCAGTCTGCCGGTTGCTTTGCCGTCTCTAACTAAATGAATCTGAGAATACAGGGTAAAAGTACAGCAAAGTCCCAGAAATAAGATTATGGTTCTTCTCATAATTGGCAATGATTGATTATCAATTCCAAAAGTATGATTTTATTTTATGTCAGGTGTCAAAATACATTTAACTTGCCATCGTTTATTCCCCGTAAAGTAATTTAAACAGTCATCCTTTAAGGTGAACTGCCAGCTTCAACATGACTTATGACAGTTTAGATTAATGGCAGAATCCTTATTTTTGATGAGTTGTTCTATCAGAAATTTATGGAAAAAACGATCAAAGTAGGTATTCTGCGTGAAACCAAGAATCCTCCCGACAGGAGGGTTCCTCTTACGCCACCACAGATTGTGGCCCTTGAAGAACTTTATCCTAATGTGGAATTCTTTGTCCAGCCCAGCGATTACAGATGCTATACAAATGATGAATATGAATATCTTGATATTCCTTTAAAGGAAGATTTGCATGATTGTGATATCCTGCTTGGAGTAAAAGAGGTTGACCAAAGGACCCTTATCCCCGGGAAAACCTATTTAATCTTTGCCCATGTTGCAAAAAAACAATCACACAACTGTGAGATGTTCAGGGAGATGGCTGAAAAATCTATCAGTCTTATAGATTATGAATACCTCACAACCGACAAGGGGCAGAGAGTTGTTGCTTTTGGAAGATGGGCAGGGATAGTGGGTGCTTATAATGCACTGAGGGCAAGGGGGATCAGAACCAACAGGTTCAGACTGAAACCTGCTTATCAGTGTCGTGACATTGATGAAATGTGGGCGGGTCTGCGCCTTATTGATCTGCAACCAGGCCTCAAGGTACTTATCACCGGCGGAGGAAGGGTTGCAAACGGGGCTTTGGAAACTCTGAATATCTGCAATTTTGTTCAGGTAGAAGCCGAAGATTTCCTTAACAGGGAATTTGATATTCCAGTTGTATGTCAGATTGGCCCTGAGCATTATACCAGGCATAAAACCAGGCCGCAATTCAGTTTTCATCACTTTACAGTCCATCCTGAGGAGTATAACTCGTCTTTCCTTCCATTTACCGGTGTAACAGATATTCTTATAACCGGCCACTACTGGAACCCCCGTTCTCCATATTTTTTTTCCAGGGATGATATGAAGAGACCCGGATTCAGGATCTCCGTGATAGCCGATATCAGCTGCGACATCAATGGTCCTGTTCCCTCCACTTTAAGACCGACAACAATTTCTGATCCTTTTTATGGATACAATCCCGAACTGGAGAAAGAGGAACCACCCTTTACCCGACCAACAAACATTACAGTAATGTCGATCGATAACCTACCCGGAGAACTTCCCCGTGATGCTTCATCGGACTTTGGTAAACAACTTATGAGTAATGCATTGCATGACCTTTTATCAGGTTATGACACTCCTCTTCTGGAACGGGGCACAATTCTGAAGGATGGAAATCTTACTCAATCTTTTTTATACCTCGAAGATTATCTGAATACCAAAACAGATTAAAATCAGTTATAAGTAAGGGACGTAAAATCTTCTGATTTTTTTTTTCAAAGTAATTATTGCTTCGGGTTTTTTATATTTTTGTGATTAATCGATTTGGTTAATGAAAATTACTTTTCTCGGACCTGCATACCCTTACAGAGGAGGTCTGGCATCTTTTAATGAAAGACTTGCCAGACAATTCACTTCCGAATGTAAAGATGTGGATGTCAGGACTTTCCGCCTTCAATATCCAAAGTTTCTATTTCCGGGCAAAACACAATATAATGAAGGGCCTGCACCCGAAGGGATCCGTATAGTACGTGAATTGAATTCTATAAATCCTTTTAACTGGATAAAAACCGGTCTGAAAATTAAAAAAGAAAGACCGGATATTTTGTTAATAAGGTATTGGATCCCTTTTCTTGCTCCATGTCTGGGTGTGATAGCCAGGATAGCAAGATCTAATAAATACACAATTATTATATCGATCGTCGATAATGCAATACCTCACGAGAAGAGGGCAGGAGACCGGATGCTGACAAAGTTTTTTATGAGGAGCATTGACGGAGCTGTTGCACTTTCAGAGTTCGTTCAAAAGGATGTGGAAGCCTTCAGGAAAGATATTCCTGTTTGTACAACGCCTCATCCGTTATTTGACAATTATGGAAAGAAAGTTCCCAGGAATGACGCACTTTCTGCTCTTAAGCTGGATCCGGAATACTCATATCTTTTGTTTTTTGGATTTATAAGAGCATATAAGGGGCTTGATCTTCTTTTAGAAGCTTTTTCCGATCACAGGTTGCAGAATAAGAAGCTTAAACTTATTGTTGCAGGAGAATTCTATGAGAACAGTACTCCTTACAAGAATCTTATCAGACAATTCAATCTTGACGACAGGGTACTCTTTTTTGATCATTTTATTCCTGATAAAGAGGTAGGTCTTTTTTTCAGCGGTGCCGACCTTGTAGTTCAGCCTTACAAATCGGCCACACAAAGCGGGGTGACACAGATTGCATATCAGTTTGATAAACCAATTCTGGTTACTGATGTAGGAGGTTTAAAAGAGACGGTAATTCACAATAAGTGCGGATATGTGGTTAAGCCTCAGCCGGAAGATATTGCCGATGCAATTGCCGACTATTTTGAAAATGACCGCAAAAGTATTTTCTCCCTGGGAGTTAAGATAGAAAAAGAAAAATATTCATGGAATAAAATGACAGATTCCATAATTGAAGTTTTTTATAAATGTCTTCTCAAGCAGCTGATAAGCTCTCTATGAAGTACCCGGCTCATCTTCGAAGATCCTGCCCTTATGATTTGTCAAAATTCACCCTTTCTTTGATAAGGTAGTTGTTCCTCTCTGAAGAATTACGATTTATAAGCTCACCAAGAAATCCTGTCATGAAAAGTAAAGTACCTATTATCATTGCCGTAAGTGCAATATAGAAATATGCGCTGTCAGTAACCAGTGGCGCTCTGAGGCTATTGCTGATAAATACAAGCTTTCTTATGCCAAGATAACCTGCCATAATAAATCCCAGGACGAACATCAGGGTTCCGGCAGATCCGAAAAGGTGCATCGGACTCTTTCCGAATCGCGTTATGAAACCTATTGTAAGAAGGTCGAGGTACCCTTTCATAAACCTGTCCAGACCATATTTCGAAGTACCGTACTTTCTGGGGCTGTGTTCAACAATTTTTTCGCCGATTCTGCTGAAACCTGATTTTTTTGCCAGCATCGGTATATACCGGTGCATCTCGCCATAGACTTCAATACTCTTCACAACCTCATTCCGGTAGGCTTTAAGACCGCAATTAAAGTCGTGGAGCCTGATTCCCGAAGATAATCTGGCAGTTCCGTTATATATTTTACTTGTAAAACGTTTTACAAATGAATCATACCTCTTCTTTTTCCATCCTGATACCAGATCATATCCATCATTATTGATCATTCCAAAAAGACCCGGAATCTCATCAGGATTATCCTGAAGATCCGAATCCATAGTTATTACCACCTCCCCTTCGGCTTCTGAAAATCCGGTATGAAGAGCAGCTGCCTTACCGTAGTTCCTTCTGAAACGCAGACCTTTTGCAAACTTGTACTTTTTTCCAAGTTCTGCAATCACTTCCCACGAAGAATCGGTGCTTCCATCATCGATGAAAATAATTTCGAATGATAGTTCTGCCGCTGAACATACCCTCTCAATTCTCCGGGTCAGCTCATCCAGCGATTCTTCCTCATTATAAACCGGTAAGACAATGGAAAGATCCATATAAATAAAAGGTTAAATTTTTTCAGAAGTTTCCAGAAGGGGATTTCCCTCTTTTCTGACAAAAATTGCAACCAGAAGGGAAAGGATGACTCCGGAGACCATATTTCCCAGGATGCTGAATGGCGCCATTATTTCAGGCTTAATCATTTTCCTTTGCATATTCATGGCAGTATCGAGGGCTTCCTGCGGGACATTCTTTTTTAACATCAATTCTTCGGCAAACTCCAGTTGTTTTGCCACCAGCCCTGTATCAATAAATGCATACAGGATGTAGGTAAATATGGCTATAATTAGTGAATAGTAAAGGAAAATGACCGCACCGGCGCCCACAGCCTGTCCAAAGGTTATGTAACCATGAAGGTAGTTATCCCTGTACGATTTCAACAGGAAAAACAGCACAACAATAAGCACCAGATAGAATAAATAACCCTGGGTTTTATTGAATGAAAGATCCAGAAAATACATTATAAGTGAATATACCACACCTATTAATCCAAGAATAAGGCCATTAGCCAGGTTTGCTTTCCAGACAGAAACTTTTGCTTCCATAATCTTCAATTTGAAAAATTTAACGAATTAAAATGTTATACAACAAATATAATTTAATTCCGGAAATGAGAGAACCCGTCAAAACAGAATAATTATTTGGCCGCTATGACGAAAATTTGTACTTTTGCTGCGGGTAAGTCTTATACGACCAGCTCCTGTCGAACTCCCCCAGGATCGGAAGGTAGCAAGGGTAGGCAGTTGTAGCGGTGCGATATAAGTAGCTTACCCTTTTTTTTGTGACTTTTTTTCTATTTTTACGCAAACTTTGATCAGAATGTTGCTTCGCATATACCAGGAGAATCCAAATCCCAGGTACGTCCGTGAGGTTGTGGATGTACTTGAAGCAGGGGGGATAATAATCTACCCTACAGATACTATTTATGCGATGGGCTGCGACATTAAGGCAAATAAGACGATCGAAAAGATAGCCCGTTTTAAAGGTATGAATCCTTTAAATCCCGATCTGTCGATTATTTTCCATGATATGAGTCAGCTTTCAGAATATACGATAATCAGGGATAATACTGTCTTTAAGCTTCTCAAAAGAAACCTTCCAGGTCCCTTTACATTTATTGTCAGGGCAAATAACCAGATCCCTAAGCTGTTTAGAAATAAGAAGAAAACAGTCGGAATAAGGATTCCGGATAATAATATCGTCCTGGAGATTATAAGAGAACTTGGCAGACCAATTGTTACGACTTCGATTCATGATCAGGATGATGTTGAGGAATATATAACGGATCCTGAGCTGATTTATGAAAAATACAGGGATTTTGCAGAAATAGTTATCGATGGCGGCTTTGGTAATAACGAAGCATCTACTATTGTAGACTGTACTTCCGACGACATTCAGATAGTGAGGCAGGGATTAGGGATACTGGAGCTATAGTAATAAATCCTTAAATCCGGGTCAGTTAACGGCTACTTTTTATAGAAACTTCTTGTAAAAAGAATAATTACCGTAAGGAATTCAAGCCGTCCCGTTACCATTAATCCTGAAAGAACCCATTTCCCTGCTTCAGGGACCTCCGAAAAACCTGTGAAAGGGCCAAATGCACCTATTCCCGGACCTATGTTACCAAGCATTGAAAGAGTCGTACTGAAGGATGTCAGTATATCAAAATCCATTAATGACAAGAAAATTGATCCGGCAAAGATGCTCAGACAATAGATAGCTGTAAAAACCAGCAGGTTGGTAACGATATTCTGAGGCACTGTCTTCTGATCAATACGAACCGGCAGCCAGGCATTCGGGTGGACCAATCTTTTAAGTTCGGTACGGCTGTTTTTTGATATTATAAGAAGTCTGATGATCTTCAATCCTCCACTTGTAGAACCTGCCATTCCTCCAATAAACATCAGGAGTACAATAATCATTACTAAAAAGCTGCCCCAAAGGTTATAATCTGCAGTAAAAAAGCCGGTTGTGGTTAAGATAGAAATAACATTAAAAAATCCTTCAGATATAGCTTCAGGCAAAGGCAGGCCCGACCGTATATAAAGCACTGCTGAAACCAGGAGCGACGTGATAAATGTAATAATGAAATAAAACACAAATTCGTTATTTCTGTAGATCTTTTTAAAATTGCCCTTTGCAGCAAAGTAAAAGAGAGAAATGGTTGTGCCTGCAAAAAACATGAATATGGTAATTACTGCTCTTAAATATGGTGATGAGAAAGCTGCAATACCGTCGTTACGGGTGGAAAATCCTCCTGCAGATAAGGTTGACAAAGAATGGCATACCGCATCAAATAAAGGCATTTTACCTATTATCAGGAGCAGGGCTTCAATTAAGGTAAGACCGGCATAAATTAAAATAAACCTTTTAGCAGCTTCAACTATCCTGGGATGAATTTTTTCACTGGTCGGCCCGGAAAATTCATTTGTCGGGAGCTGAATATTTAACGATTTAATAATAGGAAGAACATACAGCGACAATGCTATGGTTGCTATCCCCCCAAGCCATTGTGTCAGACTCCTCCAGAAGAGTATCCCCCTTGGCAATGATTCAACATCACGAAAAATTGTTGCATTTGTCGTGGTAAAGCCTGAAACTGATTCGAACAGAGCATCGGTAAATGAATCAGTGAAACCGCCAAGAATAAATGGTAAGGTCCCGAACAGGCATAATATTAAATAGATACCCGTACTGATAATATACCCCTCCTTTGTGCCGTAATTCTTTTCTTCGTTACGCAACGGAGTAAAAACGAGTACACCTGTGACGATTGTAATAAGTGCAGAATACAGAAAGGTGGAAGCAGTTTTTTCTTCTTTGCAGATCAGAGAAATGGCCGCTGAAAGCAGCATAAACAGACCTTCAAAAATCAGAACCTTGCTGATTACCCGGGCCACAATCCTGAAATTGACCATAACCGATCAGGTGAAGAATTTTGACAGCTTATCGTAGGCTGTGGGTAACGTAAAGACCACAACCTTGTCATTTGCCTTGATAATTGTATCACCGGTAGCAATGAATGGAACACCGTCTCTTGTACCGCCTCCTACAATGGCATCTTTCGGGAAATCGAGACCTCTCAGGGTGCCCCTTGTAATTTTGGCATTGTCAGGGACATTAAATTCAATTACCTCTGCATCTGTCCCGGTCATATATTTTACCTGGGTAACATTCTGATTTGTAGTGTGACGGAATATTCTGCTGGCAGCTGAGATCTTTTTATTAATTATTGTATCGATCCCTATGTTTTCAGCCAGGTTGATATACTCCATATTCTCAACTTCGGCAATTGTTCTTTTTACACCCAGTTTTTTTGCAAGCAGACATGAAAGAATATTGGTCTCGGAGTTCCCGGTAACTGCAACGAAGGCATCCATCTCTGAAATTCCCTCCTGCTCAAGCACCTCAACATCGCGGCAGTCGCCATTTATGATAAGAGTGTCGTCAAGGATGTCAGATAAAGCTTCGCATCTTGCCGGATCCGAATCAATAAGTTTGACTTCACAATTCCTCTGCATATAAAGTGCAACGTGCTTTCCAATCCTGCTTCCGCCGAGTATCATTATCCTTTTAGCATCAAAACTCTCTTTGCCGGATGTAGCCATCATCTCATCAATACCTTCATTTGTGGAAATTACGAATACAATGTCGCCAAGCTGAAATTGTTCCTTGCCTCGCGGAATTATAGTTTTATCATTACGTTTAATGGCAACGGCTCTGTATTTATCAGTGCTGTGACTGAATGACACCTCCTCCAGGGTCTTATTGATAATGGGAGCATTTTCATCAAGCTTCTGTACATACATTGCAAGTTTGCCGCCGCAAAACTCCATAAATTCTGAAGTTCCCGTCTCATGAAGCAGACTGAGCACTTCGCGGGCTGCAATAAGTTCAGGATAAATCAGTGAATCAATGCCAAGTGATTTGAAAAACTCAAGGGTTGAATGTTCAAGGTAATCAAGATTATCTATCCGGGCAATTGTCTTGATAGCTCCGAGCCTTTTGGCAAGAATTGAAGAAGTGATATTTGTATCCTCTCCGTGGGTAACTGCAATGAACAGGTCGGTTTTTTTCTGAAGTGTTTCCTGCAGGATATTTATAGAAGTAGCCGATCCCACGTAAGTAAGCACATCAAGAGTGGCATCAATGGGTTTAAGACGATTTTCTTCAGTATCAATCAGAATGATTTCATGATTTTCATTAGAAAGCATTTTTGCAAGATGAGTTCCTACCTCGCCGGCACCGGCAATTATTATTCTCATAAAACTCTTATAATTACATGACAAAATAAGGTATAATTAGGATAATACTCAAGTGTTTCATTTTTTTTATTTTACCCGGGTGCAGGTATGCATTTAATCTAAAGCCTTTTATACTAAAATCTCATCCGGAACGCACCTGCTTTTTTTACATAATGCAGGGAGTCTGGCCTTCTTCCCGGAAAGGAAAAGCCAGGTTTAATCCCGGAAGTTAAAATGACTGACCTGACAGGTCTTTCAAATTTAAGCTGTCTGTCGATTTTTGGATTATTACCGTACAATATAATATAATCAGGATCTGTTATTTGCAAAAT
>CAYPKL010000147.1:0-5487 GCA_964411285.1 uncultured Rikenellaceae bacterium | reverse complement strand
GGGAAATAAATCAAAGATTAAAAAAAGCCCATAGAAGTGTAACCTCTATGGGCTCAAACACATATGATCTCCTCTCGCCTAAAAAGAGTTTACTTTCATAACCATGAGGATTCTCTGCATTCAATCTTGTTTATAATTGTTTACTGTGAAACCCATGGAGAAGAACGTGTTTCGACTGTACCAGGGTGCACTTTGAATGGATCGGGATTAGCTTCCCACCAAATATTGGTGGTTCGTTCATCTTTACCCGCACCGCCAATGGCAGCCAACGCTATATTGTACTGTTCCGTATTTATAAGTTTTTCTGATCCCGGCCAGGGCATCCGGCGTGGGATATGTCCCTGCAGTGGACCATTATCAAGCCCTACCAGTATTCTTGGGTATCCGGTCCTCCTCTGATCACACCAACCTTCGTGCTCCATTGGGAACATTGCAATCATTTTCTGATTAATAATTTGCTCCAGTTTTTGTTCGTCGCTGCCGGTCAGTGTCACTACAGGGGCATTATTAAGAAATTCATCAATTTGAGTTTGTGTTATCTCAGTTTGGGCAATATCACTGGCAAGGGCGGCATCGATCTCTGCCTGAGTTTTTCCGGAATTGAAAAATGTAACTACATCTTTCAGCTGAGGAACAGCATCATCGTACATCTCTTTTGTATCGGCCATAGCCAGCTCTATACCTTTTTCATAATATGCCTGCTCATCTCCCGCTTTTATCTTAAACAAGGCAGCTTCGGCAAGATTAAAATAGGTTTCAGAAGCTTTGAACAAATAAAATTTCCGGATCTCAACCCAAAACAGATTAGTCCATTTGCAAACAGTATTGTTGCCATAAGCATATCCTTCTTCCGGATTAGCGCCAGTGAGCAAAGGCATCCCCCTGTACTTTAAGTAATGATAGTCAGGAATTTGCGGATAATATCCTTTTACCGTATCTGAAAATACCTGTAAACGAGGGTCGCTATTATCGTTGAGTATGTCGAGAAGTGTTTTCCCGACATTTGCCTTAACAACAGTTGCCTGTCTGGCAGCCAGATCGGTATACAGACTGTTTTTATGTTCCGGATAATCAGTAATATTGGCAATAAAAGCATCGTCATCTCTTGATGTAATCAAATCAGCTTCAGTCAGGTCAGCCATTTGGGCAGTCGCTGTTGCTGCATCCACATAACGAAGACGTAGTGCCAGACGGAGCCTTAACGAATTAGCAAACTTTTTCCATTTATTAATGTCGCCGTTATACAATATATCTGCACTTCCAAAACTGGATTTAGAAGCATCCAATTCAGCGACAGCTTCCTTAAGTTCTTTAAAGAAATCATTATAGATATCCTTTTGCAGATCGTACTTTGGAGTTGTTATGGCTTTTTCGACAGGCAGGCACGATTCAAAATAAGGAATGTCGCCATAGGTATCTGTAACTCTTGCAAAAGCCCAAACCTTTAGTATCCGTGCAATAGCTTTATTATTTACAAGGTCAGCCGCATTTGCCCTTTTAGTACAAATATCAACAATATCACTTAAGTTAGGGCCAAAATTGCCATAAGTAGCATCCCATACCCCATTGTTTTCCCCTGTCTGAAAAGGATTCCAGGCATTCGCAGCCGCCATACCGGAATAGACGCCGCCAAAACCATTTTCGCCGTTTACAACCGCATCGGCCAATACTTTGGTAAAAATCATATTAATATCAACAATTTCCTGAGTCACAAGACTTCTTGATATGTTCATCTGATCAAAATCTTTGGTGCACGAGTTGCTCATCAGAAACACCAATGAAAATGAAGCTATTATTTTTAAATAATTTTTCATATTTACAATAATTTAAAGTATTAAAATGTTATCCTAACATTAAAACCATATGTACGGGTTGAAGGAATAGTCAATGACTCCATTCCTGAAGCGCCACCTGCGGTGTTAGGAGCAGATTCCGGAGATACGCCAATATATTCCATACCATTTTGAAGATATACCAAATTCCGGCCAAATGCGGATATTGTCAAACCACTGATTGGAGTTTTTGCCAATAGCGCAGGTTGAAAAGTATAGCTAAGCATGGCCTCTCTCAGGGAGATATAACTGCCATCTTCAACAAATTCTTCGGCAATTCCATTCCATGCTCTATTGCCCCAATATATCATACCTGGAACAGCCTTGGTATTCTTTTCATATCCGGTAACATTTCCCTCTGAATCTTTAATTTCAACAACTCCATCCAAAACACCGGTATATGGCATTGGGTCGCCAATGTTTGATCCTGTAGGAATAACATCACCTTCTTCATACCTTGCCTTTGGCCTTCTTCCTTCCACGGTCCATTCTCCCAATCCCTTCCTTGTCATTTCATATTTAGTGGCTGAAATAATTTTTCCACCTTCTTTAAAATCGAGGAGTACATTTAATGTAAATCCTTTATAAGAAAATGTATTATTTAAACCGCCAATCCATTTCGGTGTAATGTTGCCAAGAACCGATAATTTGCTTTCACGAACATATGAACCGGAACCATCAACAATTTTCTGCCCATCAGGAGCTCTCTGATATGCGTAACCAATAATATTTCCATAAGCCTCACCCACTCTTGCTTCAATATTAGCAAGGCCAGGTTCTCCACCTGAACTTTCAATAAGCGGATAAGTCTGGATTTTACCATCAAGAGTGACTACTTTTGAATGGTTTGCAGCATAGTTGAAATTAATGTCCCACCTGAAATCGTTTGTTTTAACCGGGGTAATTCCCAAAGTTGCCTCAATACCGCTGTTTCTTACTTCACCGGCATTAAGAACCTGCGAACCATAACCTGAAGCACTGGAAATACCCAACTCTAAGATTTGATTCGAGGTTTTCCCGTCGTAATAAGTCAAATCCAGGGCTACTCTGTTTTGCAGGAATCTAAGGTCAGCACCAAATTCAATCGATTCAGTAAGCTCGTTTTTCAAATTAATTAAAGGCAAGGTACTATTCTTGGAAGCATAGGATAATCCATTCCAACCTGTTGTGAACAGGTTATAACCTTCACGGGTCATATAAGGTCTGGAGTCATTTCCTGACTGTGCCCACGAAGCTCGTAATTTACCATAACTTAAAATACTGTTTTTAATGTCAAATGCATCTGTAAATACAAAACCAGTACTAACAGATGGATAAAAGAATGACTGGTTATTGACACCAAGAGCTGATGACCAGTCGTTACGACCAGTAACGTCAAAGAATAAGTAGTTTTTATATGCAATCTGGCCTGTAAAAAATACTGATTGCATCTCTTTTTCACTTAGATAGGACCCTGCACGGATATCTTTAAAGTTTGATATATCATAAACATTTACTGCCTTAAATCCCCTGCCATCCACTGACATATTTTCATCCCTGAAGGTACGAATGCTGGCACCGACTACACCATTTAAACTAATGTTTTCAGAAATCTTCCGGTCAGCTGTAAGCATGATATCTGCATTAAAGTCACGCATCCGGCTGATTTCCTGTGTCAATTGACCCAGTCGGGAGCTATAATTCTTTGAACTGGGATCTTTAGGCCATGTATTCTGTTTCATCTGGCTATAAAAATCAACGCCAACCCTGCCCATTAAACTCAACCAACTCCTTAATTTCAAGGTCGTGGAGGCTGATCCAATCACCCTGTCCTTAAAGTCATGGTTCTTTATCTCATTAACCATATAATATGGATTATAGTTAATGCCAGGGTAGCGAATATTCGTCCCTGTGATTTCATATTGTTGTTTTACAAAATCCAGAGGAGTACTTCTGGGCATACTTATTAAATTATACATGGGATTTGCTTCACTGTATCCGGTAAGCGGACGCTGATCACCCTCTGTCCGAATATAGTTTACTTTAGCTTCAAAGGAAAGAATATCGTTTACCCTTGTACTCCCATTGAAACTGACCGATTTATTTGATATCTCTTCATTGGGGACAATACCTGATGTTTTAATACTCCCAACTGATAATCTCATCGAAGTCTTGTCGTTTGATGATGTCACAGCAAGATTATTTGAATAAGTAACACCTGTATTAAAGAAATTCCTTACATTATTCTTCGGTTGTGCAACAAGAGGAATAACATCATTTATAGGGCAATCCCATATTTGTGATGAAGTAAGTGGTGAAGGCATTGTCCACCAATTTGGTATCATTGTTTTTCCGTCCAGAGGAGCACCCCAGCTATCTAACTGACCATTATCGGGCCAGAGATAAAAAACCCCATTGATTTCGGTACCCCAACCCTGATCAGCATAACCTTCATCACCGTACCCGGAACCAAATTGATTCTGGTATTTAGGTACCAGATATAGTTTCTCAAATGTCACACCTGAATTAACTTCAACACCTATACCTCTTTTCGCGCCTTTCCCCGATTTAGTAGTAATAACTACGACACCATTGGACCCTCGTGAACCATAAAGTGCTGTTGCTGCAGGACCTTTCAAAACGTTCATCGATTCAACATCCTGTGGATTAATACCGCCAATGCCGTCACCATAATCAATACCGGCAGAGGCAACAGCATTATACTTATTATCATTTGAGTTATTATAAATAGGCATTCCGTCAACCACATAGAGAGGCTGGTTGCTGCCAGTAAAAGATTTATTACCACGGATAACAACATTGGTAGATCCACCTGTTCCACTAGCTGTCTTTAAAACCTGTACACCGGCGACTTTAGCTGTCAGGTAATTGGTAATGCTTGTTTCCCTGGATGCTGATAAGTCATTTTCCCCAATTTTCTGTGCGGCAAAACCCAAAGCTTTTACTTCACGTTTTATGCCAAGGGCAGTAACAACAACCTCATCCAGTCCAATTGCCGATTCAGTCATTGTAACATTGATCTGGGCTGATCTACCAATTGCAATTTCCTGAGGTATCATGCCCATAAACGTGAAAGTCAGACTTTTTGATCCGGCAGGAATATCTATACTGTACCTGCCATCGGCACCAGTTATTGTTCCATAAATTGTACCGGTAACAATAACATTTACTCCGGCAAGCGGATTGCCATTCTTTTCGGCAACTGCACCTGTTACTTTCTGCTGTTGTGCTTCTTCAGAGGGAATCTTAATATCCTCAGGGGTAAGTATAATCTGCCTATCGTAAACGACATATTTTACTTTATCATTAAAAATATTGCTTAAAATGTCTTTAATAGGTTCTTTGTCCGCATCAACAGTCACTGTTCTTTCAACATCGATGAGCTTCGGACTGTAGAGGAAAAAAAACTCGCTTTGATTTTCAATCTCTCTCAATGCGTCTGAGATTTTAACATCTTCAAGCTTAAGAGTAAGCTTTGTTGTTTGCGAATAAGATTCATTTGCTGCAAGCTGAAAGAGTGTCAGGATAGATAAAAAAAGTGTTAATTTCATGACTCTGAGTGTTTTTTTCGAAAGGAAACCATACGGAATTCTTTCATAATAATCTCGAAATTTTTTCATAGATTTGATTGAATTAAGGTTACTAAAGTTTTTTA
>CAYPKL010000146.1:0-5622 GCA_964411285.1 uncultured Rikenellaceae bacterium | reverse complement strand
AGAGGATCGTTGTTAAGAGATGCCTTTGCATTATCAAGCAAAATATCTCTCATTTTATCCTGTATTTCAATATCATAGCCCGGAGTGCCTGTTAATTCCAGATAACGGCACCAGGCAGCAACAATAAAAGTACCTCTTTTTACCGGACCACCCCTGTCAAGTTGTTCCCTTATAGTCGGTAAAAGGAATTTCGGGATTTTAGCTGAACTTTCAGAACATATCCTTGACAGCTGGTCTTTGATAAAAGGATTCCCGAATCTCTGTATCAGGCTATTTTTGTAATCCTCCAGATTGATTCCCTGAACTGATCCGAGCAAGGGTGTTACCTCATTATCCATAAATTCACGGAGAAAGGTTCTTAAAAAGGGAACGTTCACTGCTTCATCTACGGTACTGCAGCCATATAGTGACCCCAGAAATCCCAGGAGGGAATGTCCGGCATTTAACAACCTGATTTTCATCTTTTCGTACGGTTCCACATTACTGACAAACTGAACTCCGGCCGATTCCCAGTCAGGTCTTCCCTGGGAATAATTATCCTCTGTTATCCACTGGATAAAAGGTTCACAAACTACAGGCCATGCATCGTCAAATCTATAGATATCCCTTAATCTTTCAATATCGGATTGCTTTGTGACTGGAGTAATTCTGTCTACCATGCTGTTGGGAAAAGAAACATTCTTTTCAATCCAGTCAGTCAGTTCAGGTTCCGCTGCTCTGACAAATGAAAGGAGCATTTTCTTTAAAATATCGCCATTTTTCTGAATATTGTCGCATGATTGAATTGTAACTGCCCTTATTGTTCTTTCTTTACGAAGTTTTAATGCCTGAGTCAAATATCCAAAGACCGTTTTAGGAATCTGAGGATTGTGTAGATCCCATTGAACTGAAGGATTTTCCGTTTGAAATTCACCTGTGGCCGGATTAAAATTATAACCTCCTTCGGTGATAGTAAGTGTAATTATTTTTATTTCAGGACTGGCAAGTTTTTCAATAACAGCCTCCGGGTTATCAGGGGCAAACAGATATTCGGTAATTGAACCAATAACTCCCGGATTTAAGGTTCCGTCCGGATTTATTATCAGAAGTGTAAACAGACCATCCTGACTTACAAGTGTCTGATAAATTTTGCGGTCGCTTTCCGTGTCCAGCAATGCTATTCCGCAAATCCCCCAGTCTGTCGTTCCCCCACTATTTAATACCTGATCTGTATAAAAGGCTTCATGTGATCTATGAAAACCGCCTACGCCTATATGTGCTATGCCGGTTCTGATATTTGACCTGTCGTAGGCTGGAACTTTAACTTCACCTGGTAAAAGAGGAAGGTTTTTTTGATTAAGTTTTATTATCTCATTCATAACCTGTTCATGCTATCTGCTTTTTATCTGGAACCGTTGCAATAATACAGCTACAATGATTATCAATCCCTTTATAACCTGTTGAGAATAGGATGGAATATTCATCAGGTTCATAATATTCCCAATCATCCCCAGAATCAATACGCCTAAAAGTGTGTTTACGGCCGATCCCCTGCCTCCGCTTAAGCTTGCACCCCCAATAACAACGGTTGCTATTGCATCCAACTCCATACCTGTTCCCATTACCGGAGAGCCGACAGCTGTTCTTGCCGTGGTAATAATCCCTGCAACAGCAGACAATAATCCTGTAATTGCGTACACGCTGAATTTATAAGCTGATACTTTTATACCCGATAAACGGACAGCTTCTTCATTACTGCCAATAGCAATAACAATTCGTCCAAATACATTGTACTTTAATATAACTGCGGTGACAGTAAAGAAAAAGAAGAAAATTATCGCGGGACCAGGTATCCCGAGCAAACTACTGCTACCAAAATCAGCGAGAGCTGAAGATGAACCGGTAATCTGGATCGGTGCTCCATTGGAAAATATAAAAGCCAGCCCTCTGACAACAGACATAAGTGCAAGGGTCGCGATAAAAGGCGCCATCTTATGTACGGAGACAAGATATCCTGATATACTGCCTGCCACCAGCCCTGACAGCAAAGATAAAAGCAGAGACAGGTGAAGATTCATATCCTGTGTGAAAAGAGCACATAAAACACTTGTCAGTGCTACAATAGAACCTACAGAGAGATCTATTCCACCTGTGAGTATTACCAGAAGCATACCCATGCTAATTATGCCAATGGGAGTAACCTGCCGGATAAGATTGAACAGGTTTGCAGAAGTGAAAAAAACGTCTGACACTAAAGCCGAAACAACAAGCATTGTAAGAAAGATAAAGACAGTGTTGTACTTTATGATAAAATGAAGGTGCGTTTTCGGACTTTGCTTTATATTCATTTCATAAATGATTTATTTCTTCTTATACATCACAATCTTAAAATCAACAAAATCGGCAGAACCTTATTAACAACAAGTTATATTCAATGGACTCCAAGGGAGAGACGAAGAATGCTTTCTTCAGAGAATTCCTTTTTAGTCAGGGTTCCCTCTATCCTGCCATTCCTCATAATGATTATTCTGTCACATATGCCTATTAGCTCTGTCGTTTCTGATGAGATAACAAGTACTGCAAGTCCTTGTCCTGTAAGTTCAGTGATAAGCCTGTAAATCTCAACTTTTGCTCCCACATCAATACCTCTCGTCGGTTCATCTATCAGAATTATCCTGTTGTTCCTGTGGAGCCATTTTGCAAGAGCTACTTTCTGCTGGTTTCCACCGCTTAATTTACCAGCCTCCTGGTTCAGATCCTTCATTTTAATGTTCATCCTGCCGATCATTTCCCGGGAATATTCCTTTTCTCTTTTCCCTCTTATAAAGTGAAATATACCCGAAAATTTCTTATAATTCGTCAGACTGATATTCTCCTTAACAGACAAGGAAAGAATTATTCCGCATTGCTTTCTGTCCTCAGGGACCATTGCGATTCCATTTTTTACGGCCATTACAGGAGAATTCACATTAAGTTTCTTACCTGACAGATAAATGTCGCCTTTTCTCTTTTTATCAGCGCCAAAAACAGCTCTTACTGTTTCGGTTCTTCCACTTCCTACCAGGCCGGCCAGACCGACAATTTCTCCTGCATTAATACTGAAGGATACGTTTCTGACTTTTTCACCAAGACAAAGATTGACCACTTTAAGAACTTCTTCATTTATCGATTTCTCATGCTGCGGGAACATTGTGTCGAGCGATCTTCCAAGCATTAGCCTTATTATCGAATCTTTATCTGTTTCTTTTGCTGACAAACTTCCGGAGGAACTTCCGTCTTTAAGTACAGTTATTCTGTCAGCTATCTGAAACACCTCCTCCAGATGATGGGAAATAAAAATAATTGAAACACCTTCCCTCTTAAGTTTCAACATGGTATCGAAAAGTTTTCGGATTTCAGTTGGACCGAGAACAGCGGAAGGTTCGTCGAGGATCAGGATTTTTACATTTTCCGATAGAGCTTTTGCAATTTCCACTATCTGTTTTTGTGCAACGGAAAGCTCTGAAACTTTCAGGGTGGGGTTTATCTGGAAGCCGAATCTCTGAATTAATTCATCAGCTCTCCGGTTTATGTCGCTCCACTTCATCCAGAATCCGGAGGTTCCCATACTGGTCAGAAATACATTTTCAGCTACTGATAAATCCGGAACAAGTGAAAATTCCTGGTAAATTATACCAATTCCAAGCTTTTTGCTGTCGTGTGTATTTTTAAGCTGCACCTCCCGTCCGTCAATAAAAATCTGACCGGAATCCTTTGTGCATGCCCCTGAAAGTATTTTCATCAGAGTAGATTTCCCGGCTCCGTTTTCACCCACCAGAGCATGGATTTCACCGGGTAAAACTCTGAAGGTGACATTTTTTAGTGCAGCAATACCGCCAAATGACTTTGATATATCGATTAAATCAACTCTGTTTACAATCATTTGATTTTACGGATAAGGGATAAAACTGCTGCAGTATGAATGGTACGGAATTTTAAAAGATTGCGTCCGGATCATAGTATTTATCAACGTTTTCTTTTGTAATCAAAACTGCAGGCGTATATATCAACTTTTCAATTCGTCTTTCCCCGTTGAGATATTTTACGACTGCTTCAATTACCAGTTTTGCAAGCTGTTCAGGACTGTTAAGCGCTGTGGCTCCGAATTTCCCTTCTCTGATCAACTCATATGCCTCTTTCTGGCCGTCAAAACCGACCACGGTAATATTATCAGCTTTACCGGCTTCGTTAATGGCTTTCAGAGCTCCCATCCCCATTGCATCATTCTCAGCAACCAGCAAATTAATTTCGGGATATGCGACCAGAATATCCTCCATTGCTTTAAGCCCCCCGTTATTTGTCCAGTTTCCCCATCCCTGTGATACAATTGAAAGGTTAACATTACCTTGTGACATCAACTGCTTTTCTGAAAATCCCCGTACGAATCCAAGCCTCTTCTCCCTGCCGACAGGATTTCCCTGGCTTCCGCTAATAAGTGCCGCTTTTATTTTTGTATTACCCATTTTGTTAATTATCCACTCGCCGATAAGTTCTCCGTTACCTTCATTGTTTGCCTGAATGGAGGTAATATAATCAGCCTCCTGGTCAATAGCGCTGTCCACAATAAAAACCGGGATCCCTGATTTTGTAGCCGCGTTAATGGCCGGTACCAGAGCCTTATGATCCAGCGGATTGACTATCAGCACATTTATTCCGGTTGCAAGAAGATCTTCTATCGAGGTAATCTGTCTGATAATGTCATCCTGTCCGTCGGCCGATACAAATTTCATCCCATAATTCTCTGAATACTTTTTTATATATTCGGTGAGAACAACATAAAAAGGAGCATTCAATGATGGAGTACAGTACCCGACTTTAATTTCCGAAAGGTCCGAAGATGCTTTCACATTTGTTGAATCGTTTTGAGAGATTAAGGGTTTCCAGGAAGGAGGTTTTGGATTGCATGATGATAAAAAAAGCAGTATCAGACTTACAGGGAATAAGATAAAGAAAAGGTTTTTGATTCTTTCCGATTTATCCGTAGTAATAATTTGCATTTCGATAGTTTTTTAAATGGTTGGTCAGTTGGAAGGGAAAAGTCCTTGTTTCAATTATTTTGAAGTAAAAGCAAAAATAACAATTACAATTATAGAATTATTCTCATTTGATTATTAATAATCAGCTGAATTTATCACGGTTTACTAATGAATATGCTGGGTTGTTTGTTTTAAGGGTTAATTGAAAAATTATTAAGAGTCATTACTGGATGAGCTTAAATAATAGTTATTATCAAATAAGAATCATTATCAAATAAGAATCATTATCAAATAAGTATCATTATCAAATATGAATTATTATCATATAAGAATCATTATTAATTAAAAATTATTATCAAATAAGAATCATTATCAAATAAGAATCATTATCAAATAAGAATCATTATCAAATAAGAATTAATATCAAATAATAATTATTATCAAATAAGAATCATTATTAATTAAGAATCATTATCAAATAAGAATTATTATTATTTAGGAATAACTCTTAAAAAAGAATCATTATCAAATAAGATTATTTATCAAATAAGAATCATTATCAAATAAGAATCATTATCAAACAAGAATCTTTCCTAAATAAGAAACCTATTACTTAGAGCAGAATATT
>CAYPKL010000145.1:0-3483 GCA_964411285.1 uncultured Rikenellaceae bacterium | reverse complement strand
GCGTATCTGACCCTTAACGGGAAGCGTTCACGGCCTTCCACCGAAGTGGAAAGTGTCATCCCTCCGACAGCGACCTGTAATATTTCCTGAACATCGCTTACTGTCATTCCGTAACGGGCCATTGCTTCACGGTTAAGCTTTATCTCAAGATAAGGTGCGCCGACAGCACGATCGTAGAAAACAGCTGAGGCCTTGATTGAAGGTACATCCTTTAATGCTTTCTCGAACATCATTCCGGCCTCTTCAATAGTATTGAGGTCAGGACCATACACTTTCAAACCCATCGGGGCACGCATCCCGGTCGAAAGCATGATAAGGCGGGTCTCGATAGGCTGCAATTTTGGCGCAGAGGTCAGGCCCGGAATATCAGTAACCTTTACTATCTCATTCCAGATATCCTGAGGTTTCTTAATCTGTGGCCGCCACTGACGGAAATATTCACCTTTTTTATCTGCAATAAGACTATCTGCAGAAATAATTCTGAATCGCTCTGTTTGAGGATTGTAAGCTGTATTGTCTTTAAGTATATAGTTGCCTTTCCTATCGACTTTAAACTGCATACGGTGGCCGTTTTCATCGAGAATATACTCTGAACGGTAGTTTATAGTATTTTCAAACATCTGGATCGGAGCCGGGTCGAGGGCAGAATTTACACGTCCCCATTTGCCAACAGCAACTTCAACTTCAGGTATTGACGAAAGCCGTTTATCAAGAGTCTCTATATATCCAAGATTCTTTTCAATACCTGAATGCGGCATACTGGTGGGCATCAGCAGGAATGAACCCTCATTCAGGGATGGCATAAATTCCTTACCTGTACCAGGGAAAGTTTTAACAGGAGCTCGCCAGACTGCAGTATTACGAAAACTCTTCAAACCTGCTTTTTCAGCACCTGTTGCAACAAATCCAAAAATACTGTCAAACCCCTGCCAGACCAATAAGCCAAAAAACAGGGTAAATGCAGGGATCATTAAAAACTTCCATTTGTTTAGCAATGCCCAGCGAAGTATCTTTTCGTAAAAATGAACCATCGACATCAGGGCAAGCAGAATCAGAGTCACAATTCCGGCTACAAATAAAAAGTTGACAAACTCACTGTTGTGTGCTCCGAGAGGCAACCATTCAACGGAAAGATACCAGGTTGCCACAAGCACGGTGATGCCTATGTTGATATAGTTTGGAAATTCTTTATGTTTTTCGGACCACCTGTGATCCATAAGATTATTTATGCCCAGGGCTGTTAATGCGAGTACAGGCCATGTGTGCCAGAAAATTGCAAAAAATACTCCGGCTAATATTAGTGCCCCGTTCCATACTTTTCTGATTTTCTTAGTATCGAAACGGAGATTAAAGAAGATGTGTACAAGTGTCGGCAGTACTACTATTCCAAGAATAAATGCAGCAAGCAGTGCAAAAGTCTTTGTCCAGGCCAGTGGATGAAACATTTTCCCTTCCTGAGCCTGCATAGCAAACACAGGAAGAAAACTTACAATTGTAGTAGCAATTGAAGTTACAACAGCAGCTCTTACTTCTGTAGTTGCGTTATAAATTACCTGCATTAATTTTTTACCACGAATTCCGCGGTTTTCAGGCATTTCCAGATGCCGTAAAATATTCTCTACATCTACAATGCCTATATCCACCATTACCCCGATAGCTATTGCAATACCCGACAACGCAACAATATTGGCGTCAATACCAAAAAACCGCATCAGGATAAATGTGATTAAGACACCTAATGGCAATAACCCGGCGACAATCAGAGAAGCCCTGAGGTTCATAACCAAAACAATAATCACAATAATACTTATCAGTATTTCATGGGAAAGGGCTGATTCAAGAGTTCCTGTCGTTTCCCTGATGAGCCCTGTCCTGTCATAGAATGGGACAACAGATACCTTTGAGACGGTTCCGTCCGGTAAAGTTTTTTGTGGTAACCCGGCTTCGATTTCTTTAATCTTATCTTTTACATTATTGATTACTTCCATCGGGTTGGATCCATAGCGGGCGACTACAACGGCTCCGACTGCCACTGAACCGGCTTTATCCAGACCTCCGCGTCTTGTTGCCGGGCCAAAATTTACATGTGCCACATCTTTAATCCGGACAGGAACATTGTTCCGTACAGCCACAACAGATAATTCAAGATCATTCAGACTCTTTATATACCCAAGACCGCGAATTATGTACTCTACATTATTAAGTTCAATAGTTTCTGCACCAATGTCAAGATTGCTTTTCTTTACGGCATTCATAACGTCCATGACAGAAACATTGTATGCTTTAAGAGCATTCGGATTCAGATCGACCTGGTATTCTTTTATGAATCCGCCAACAGATGCTACTTCTGACACCCCTTCTGCGGCCGAAAGGCTGTACCTGACATAAAAATCCTGAATGGTTTTAAGTTCCTGTGGGTCCCAGCCGCCATTTGGTTTGCCTGTTTTCGGATCCCGGCCTTCAAGAGTGTACCAGAATATTTGCCCGAGTGCTGTTGCATCAGGTCCAAGAGAGGGTTGCACCCCGGAAGGCAGAGTTCCTGATGGGAGTGAGTTAAGTTTTTCCAGAATTCTTGACCTGCTCCAGTAGAATTCAATATTATCTTTGAAAATAATATAGATGAACGACATCCCGAACATGGACGTACTTCTTATTGTCTGAACTCCGGGAATACCAAGCAATGCTGAAGTTAACGGATAAGTTATCTGCTCCTGGATGTCTTTGGGTGAACGACCCATCCATTCAGTTGCAACAATCTGCTGGTTTTCACCAATATCAGGGATTGCATCTACAGGAACCGGATCCCGTGGCAAGAGTCCCGATTTCAGGTTGAATGGCATGGTTACCAGTCCCATGACTACAAAAGCGACCAAAAGGATAATAGTTATTAACCTGTTTTCGAGAAAGTATTTAACTAATCGATTAAACATCACTTATTACTTCTTTTCAACCAGCGGCATACCGCATTGGGGACAATCGCCCGGTTTTTCACTGACAACGTCAGAATGCATAGGACATGTATATTCAACCTTTGCAACCTCCTTTGTCGTTGATTGTTTTTCTTTGGATGAGCTGCTTCCGCATGAGGTGAACATTAAACCTGCAAGCAGAACGAATCCGATTACTGTTAAACTTTTCTTCATTGTTAGAAATGTTAAAGTGGTAAATAATAAAAGATTAATTGAAATAAAATGACATAAGCAAATGAGAATAATTTCTCATTTGCAGTATGTAAAGAGATTGATGGATCAGATACGGAAAACACAAATATCAGAGAGGTCCACATTTGTGGACATCAAGGCCCCGGGAGGGCTTATGTCTGAATACTGTAATTTGAAAACCCCTGTCAGGCTTACCGTAGATTCTGATTGTAACCCTGATGCCGGAAAATTAAATATAACAGTGGCAGGGATATTAAAAAACGAGGGTATGTAATTATTATCTGTCGAACAGGAAAATACAACATCTTCACAGCAGTGTTTC
>CAYPKL010000144.1:0-6920 GCA_964411285.1 uncultured Rikenellaceae bacterium | reverse complement strand
CGAAAAGATTCGATCGGTTTTGATGAGAATAAGGTGCTTTTTTATCATCGCAATCGCAACGAATCATTGTTCGACATCACAGTAAAACAACAAGGATTAGATTCGGTTAAAGACCAGCTTTGGAACCCACTTAAAAATCTGACCTTCGGAGGAATGATGGTTGGTGAAAATATGAAACCTGCCGGAACAACTTCAGAAAAATATGCCGATACCGAATTTAAAGGATGGAAATTGCAAAGTATTAAGCCGGCCAGAAAAAGTCAATTGAAAGTTTATCTCCACACTGACAATTCACCTTCAGTTGAAGCATGGGGAAATGGATTAAATGATATCGAAAAGGAAACTGCTGCCGCTCAAAAAACTGCCACTCAAAAAACTTTAAAATGGTGGAGCGATTTCTGGAACCGCAGCTATATTGTCATCAATCCAGATAAAACAGATGCAAATTCTCCTGAATGGCAGGTAGGGCGAAATTATCAGCTTTTTCGCTACCAGTTGGGCTGCAATGCGTCCGGGAAATATCCAACCAAATTCAACGGAGGACTGTTTACTTTCGATCCGTCATATGTTGATAAAAACCTGCCCTTTACACCCGACCACCGCAACTGGGGCGGCGGGACACATACCGCGCAAAACCAACGACTGGTCTATTTCCCGATGTTTAAAAGTGGCGATTTCGATATGCTTCCATCGCAACTCAATTTTTATTTGCAGGCTTTGGGAAATGCAGAGAAACGAACCGAATTTTACTGGGGACACAAAGGCGCTTCGTTCACCGAACAATTGGAGCAATTTGGTTTGCCACTGGCTACCTCTTATGGATGGAACCGTCCGGAGAATTTTCCGAAAGGATTGGAATACAATTACTGGCTCGAATATTTGTGGGACACCCAGATGGAATTTTGCCTGATGATGCTGGATGTGGAAAGGTATTCCGGTGAGGATATTTCGAAATACGTCCCGTTCATAGAAAGCTGCCTGACCTTTTTTGATGAGCATTACCAAAAGGAAGCGCTTTTACGTGGACGTCAGGCTTTGGATGGCGATGGAAAACTGATTTTATATCCAGGAACCGGAGCCGAAACCTATAAAATGGCATACAATTCAACATCAACTATTGCAGGTTTGCAAACCGTTTTGATCCGCCTGCTCGAACTTCCGGAGAAATATGTTTCAGCAGAAAAGCGACAGCATTGGGAAGATATGTTAAAACGTATTCCACCCATTGCTTTCCGTGAAAAAGAGGGGCACAAAACCATTTCTCCGGCCTGGACATGGGCACGAATCAATAATCAGGAAATTCCGCAGTTGTACCCGGTTTTTCCTTATGGAGTGTATGGAATTGGAAGACCCGATTTGGAAGTTGCTATTAACACCTGGAAATATGGCACCGATTTGCCCATTCAGAAAAACCATATCAGCTGGCACCAGGATGCGATTTTCTGTGCCCGGCTGGGTTTGACTGACGAAGCAGCGGCAATTACCATCAAAAAGTTACAGGATTCGGAACACCGCTTTCCAACGTTCTGGGGACCCGGGCACGACTGGGTTCCCGATCACAACTGGGGAGGTTCGGGCATGATTGGTCTTCAGGAAATGCTGATGCAAACCATTGATAAAAAGATTTACCTGTTTACGGCATGGCCAAAAGAATGGGATGTTTCGTTTAAATTGCATGCACCTTACAACACAACTGTTGAAGGGATTCTTAAAAACGGACAAATTGTTTCGCTGAAAGTAACTCCCGAATCAAGAAGGAATGACATTGAAGTAATGATTAAATAAGTGATGAACAAATAATCCAAGCCAAAATGAAAAAATATCAGATTGTTTCATCCATCGTAATTTTGCTGATCTCTTTTACTTCCTGTAACAGCAAAAGAGTGGTACATTATGCTCCGGCCACCCAAAAAACCGATGCACTTGCCGAATGGGAAAGCCTTCGTTTTGGAGCCTTTGTTCATTTCAACGACAACACATGTCTGGTACGCGAGTTTTCGAAAAACAACGAGCCTGCTGTTTTTAATCCGGTCAATCTCGACTTCGATTCGATGATGACTACTTTCCAGGAAGCCGGTGTAAAATACGCGGTACTGACCACCCGCCATACTTCCGGATTTTGCTTGTGGGATAGCAAAGTAACAAAGTTCGATGTGGCAAACAGTACGTTCAAAAATGATGTAATAAAATTATTCGTTGATGCCTGCCGCAAACACGATATCAAACCTTGTTTGTATTACTGTTTGTGGGGCAGCAAGGACTGGAATCCGGTAAACTGGAATCCCACCATAAAGACAGAATTAGAAGGAACTACTCCGAAGCAGATCATCCTGTCTCAATTGACAGAATTGTCAGAAAATTATGGTGAAATTTATGCTTTTTGGCTCGACATGCAGTGCTGGGCCGATACAGCGCTAACACCACAGGAATCATACGATTTGCTGAAAAGCAAGAATCCAAAAGTTTTTGTGCATTTTAACCAGCATGTTCAGGATGGAAGTAAAGTCCGATATTTTCCGACTGATATCATCAATGGTGAAGAGCGTATACCTCCTGTTGCTGGCCACAATCCAAATCGAACGATTGACAGCATAAACTATTATCTTCCATTTGAATATGAAATTACCTCACAACGCTGCGATTCGCTGACACTTGGCAACGGATTGATGAAAGGTTCTGTCTGGTTTACCTTTCCGGTGAGTCAGTTTTATCCGGTTGACAGCCTTTACCATTACATCAAACAGAGTTTCGACCGCGGAGGCAGTAATATTCTGCTTTCGACCGCACCCGATAAAACCGGGGAGTATCGTCAGGCCGATCGCGACAGCATAATTAAGCTGGGTAAATTAATTTGGGGGAAAGAATAGTTTTTTGAATAAAAACTATTTTCTGCATTCAACCGGGGAATGGGCAAACAAATACCGGCTGATTTAGATTTTTTCAGGATTGAAACCGATGACTAAATGCCTTAATTGTGTAAAAATACAACGGAATTGTTCAATACAGAAATTAACGAATTGCATAATTTTGCAAGACTCAATATAAGCATAAAGCTATCAACTTTTTATACCTATCTGAAATTCAAAAAAAATAACTACATTTTGAATAATAATCTCATAAAAACAGTCCTCTTTACTACACTTTTTTTAATCGTAATATTTTCAAATTATGCATGCATGCAACAGGAATCAAGCACTTCAAAAAGTCTTGAAGAACGTTTTCTTAACCCTCCCATCTCAGTCAAACCTTATGTCTGGTGGCACTGGATGGGATCCAAATTCTCAAAAGAAGGAATCACAAAAGATCTGGAAGCGATGAGAGAATCGGGTATTATTACCGTTCTGACAGTGAGCTTAAACAAGCTGGTTTGGCTCGTCCGGTTAAACTGGTTTTTGAATCTGAAGGTGAACTGTAAAATGTAAATAGCTAAAGAAATGAAGCGAACCGACAATTGTCTTGCCAAACTGGAAAGAATGAATAAAACCCTCCGACATGAAGAACCCGACAGAGTTCCGATAAGTGATTTTTTCTGGGGAGGATTCATTAAAAGGTGGCAAAAAGAATTAAGCCTTACTGATGATGCAAGTCCTTATTATTATTACGATCTGGACTGGATCGTTACCACACCGAATATGGATCCCCTGATCAGGCAATTTGAAACAGTCCGGGAAAATAATGAAGAAGTTGTTGTTAAAACCGGTTTTCGGGCAACGATTCGCAAGCGCTTTGAATTTCCAATGCCTGAATACATGTCTTTCGATATTAACACTATTGAAAAACTTGAAAAATTTGAATTTGACGACCCGGCAGACCTCAGACGATTTATTTCTGCAGGAGATAACCAGATTGCCGGTGTGGGTGATGGTTTTGAACGTAACTCATCGGCATGGATTGAGACCATTCAGAAACTGCATTCTGATTTCCCGGTGTATGGAAGCATAATTGAATGTTCAGAATGTCTGACAAGACTGATCGGGCAGGAGAACGCGCTTTTCTGGATTGGGATGTACCCTGACAGGCTGGGTATACAAATAAACCGAATCGGAAAATTTTACCTTGAAAGCATGAAAGCCCAGATCAGTGCTGCTAAAGGATTGATAGACGGAATGGTAATATGGGGAGATGTGGCTTATACACAGAATATGCTCTTTGACCCGGAATATTGGAGACGATATTTTAAACCATGGGTTAAGGCAATGATCGGTGAATGTCACAGACACAATCTTCCTGTAATATATCATGGATGCGGAAATGTAAAATTAATATTAGAAGATTTCATTGAATTGGGACTCGATGCCTATAATCCTCTGGAAGTTAAAGCAGGACTTGATGCTGTAGAACTTAAACACCAGTATGGTAATAAACTCGCATATTGTGGCAATAACGATATAAGGTTATGGGAATCAGGAGATAAAGAACTCATCAGGAAAGATATACTCAGAAAACTTGTTGCTGCCGTTAATGGTGGCTATATTTTTCAGTCCGACCATTCAGTTTCCAGTGCTGTTTCAGGTCAAACCTATGATTATATAGTAAAACTGGTACGTGATTATGGAAAATATCCTTTGAATTTACCACCGCCGACCGGATTTTATTTAACGTAAAAATTATGAAAGTTATTCAATTGATTTGTCTGACTTTACTGGTCAGTCTTGCCTTCAGCTGCAGGGAGAAAAAATCTCAGAATGTATTTGATTCTTATGAGCAGGCAAAACAGCATTCTATCATATCTGACAAGCCGGCAACCGATTTTTTTGAAGGGGCGTTGCTGGGGAACGGAGCCATGGGCGTGGTGGTAACAACCCGTCCGGATGCCGTTGTGCTCTATTTTGGTCATAACAATGTCTGGGATATCAGGATTGCGGAAAACAACCGCAAAAAAATCGGAACATTCAAGGAGGTCTTTAACCGGGTAAAGGTCATTCCCGATACACTGAAATTGCTCACCGATGATCCATGGTATGCTCAATACAGCGCAATGACTGCCGAAAACTACAGGGCGCCTTATCCGCGGCCTTTCCCATGCGGTTCGGTTCTGCTTGGTTTCGACCGCAGAAATGCTGAAATGCTTGGTCACCGGCTCAATGTTTCCAACGGTTTGTGCGAAGTTTTTCTACTTACAAATGAAAATAAAGAACTTACTCTTCAGATTTTTACCGATATGACCAACGACCGGCTTTGGATGAGACTGGTTGACAAACAGGGTAACCCGTGCAAAAACATTTTCGACCGTATTCGCGTGATGCCCGATCCATCAACGCCGAGGGAATTCCCGGCTGTAATAACGGATGAATTGCCTGACAAAGGAATTTTATCTTTCAGGCAGATCCTGCCATTTGAAGAACCGGATAAATACGACAGTGAAAAAGGACATCCCAAAGACAAGGCATTCCGGCTGACTGTCAAAGTTAACAGAATGCTGGAAAAAAAATCAAGAATCAACTGGGATGGAAACATTCAGCAAATGGCCAATCTGGAAGCAGCATTTCAGGATCAAAATAATTTTATCGGGAGTATTTCTCTTAAAGAAGGCTTGAATACAGAAGTCAGCAGCAAAGTAGAGGAATCAGAAATTCTTGAAAATGTTGGTTTTGTAGTTTCGTTTAGAATTAATGAGGAGATTTGGAAACAGTACTGGAATAAATCGGGTGTCAGACTGAGTGATCAGTTTCTGGAGCGGATGTGGTATCATAATCTCTATTTCCTGAATTGTGCCACCAAAGACGGTGCTACGACTCCCGGACTTTTTGCCAACTGGAGCTACGACAATATTGGAACGGCGTGGCACGGCGATTATCACATGAATTACAATACCCAGCAACCTTTCTGGACGACTTTTTCGAGTAATCACCTCGATAAAAATCTGCCGTATGTAAACCTCATTGAAGCACTGATACCTGTAAGCAAACGATGGGCAAAGGAGTATTACGAATTGCCCGGCGCTTATTTTCTTCACAGCGCTTACCCGGTGGAAATGACGATGAGTACTTATCCTGTTCCAACGTGGGGCTGGGAAATCTGTGAAACTCCCTGGGCTGTGCAGGGTTTATGGTGGCATTATCTTTATTCCGGGGATATTGAATTTCTGAAAACCCGTGCATTCGAACCGATGAAAGCTGCCGTTGAATTTCTGGTTGCTTACATGAAACGACCTGAAGCCAGCGGACCACAATGGAAAGATGATAAATTCCATATCTTCCCGACTGTACCACCCGAATTGTACGGGCTTCGTCCTGGTTTCAAATACAATTACGATTGCAACGCCGATTTGTCGCTGACCAAGTTCGTTTTCAAGGCGTTCATCGAAGCGACCATGGTATTGAAGCTTGAAAAATCGGAGAAAGTTTTGCTTGATGATGTGAAACTAATTTTGTCACGTTTTCCTGAATATCCTAAAGCGATTTCAAAAGAATACGGGAAGGTACTGGTTTCGGTGCCCGAGGAACACGATCAGGTCGTTTATAATGTGCCAAATTCGCTGTTTACAGTGTTTCCCGGTGAAGAACATGGCTTACACTCAGATCAGGAAACAAAAGAGTTGTTGAAAAACACCTTCCTCAATCAGCAAAATGAAGGAGGTAACGACTTGGTTTTTATCAATTTACAGGCTGCCCGCATTGGAATGCTCGATCTGGATCGTTTCAAAAGGCAGGTCAATTACTCTTTAATGCCCAATGGCACCGCTTCAGACCGCGTAATCCAGGTGCATGGCCGGTACAATGACACTACTCCATACGGATTCATGGATAAAATGGGTATATGGTTTGAAAACTTCGGGTTACCGGTTGTGGTAAACGAATGTTTAATGCAAAGCTACAATGGCACTATCCGGTTGTTTCCCAACTGGCCCTTGGAAATGGATGCCGAATTCCACAACCTGAGAGCTGTCGGCGCATTTCTGGTCAGTGCGACGCTGAAAA
>CAYPKL010000143.1:0-3088 GCA_964411285.1 uncultured Rikenellaceae bacterium | reverse complement strand
TTCCATTTCAAATAGTTATTGAAGTTTTTAAAATAGCCGATTTATAACAGGCTTCCAGTACTTTCTGATTCCGAAGCCCAAGAGTAAAGTTATTTGACGGAAGCCTGTTTTCCAGAACGGCGCAGCTGAATTCCTCAATTTCTGCAAGATATGTATTGACCGGTTTCGGATCAATTGCAACCCCTCCGCCCTCACCTCTTTCCTGCTGTGCATTATAACCTGAACCCTCACCCTCGAGGAATGCAATCATCTCTCCTGCGTCACCCTGACCAATGGTACCTTTAGCAAGAATGCTTCCTTTGGAACCGTAAAGTTCCAGAATATTCTTACTGCTGTTATCAGGTATGCAAAAATAAGTATCTACGGTTCCCATAGCTCCGTTTTCAAATAACATCGAAACCACAGCACTGTCTTCCGATTTATATGCGTGTACATTATTGTTAATGAAGCAGTTTACCGTATTTATTTTGCCAAAGAACATTTCTAAAAGGTCGATGCAATGGCTACCCATATCCATAAGAGATCCGCCGCCACCGGTTTCAGGATCCTGTCGCCATGCTCCGCTTATCGGAGGGTACCAGCACGATAGCTGGGCCCTTGCATAAACCGGTTTGCCAAGTTGGCCGGCCTGAATTATTTTAAGAGCTGCCTGATGCTGGGCTAAAAATCTCATCATAAGGCCAACACCCAATATAACGCCCTCCACGCTGCATATCTTAATCATCTTTTCAGCCTCAGCTTCTGTCATTCCAAGAGGCTTTTCACATAATACATGTTTTTTCCCTTTTGCACATGCAATAGCGTGATCCTGATGCATATTTGCAGGTGAAGAAATATATACAGCATCTATGCCTGAATTAATCAGACCGGTAACAGTGTCAGCTGCAAAGGCATGAAACTCTTCAGCGACACTTTTGTTTACTTCAGGATTAATGTCATAAACCGCAACAAGTTCTGCATGATCAGCCCTGACAATTCCCTCCGGAATAGTTCTTCTTCTGGCTATTCCGCCGGAACCTATGACACCCCATTTAACTTTATTTATCATGATGGTCAGTCGTTAATTTTTGAAAATTAAAATTATCTATTTTAGAATAATATCCTTTTCTCCGGCTGTTTTAATTGTCCCTGCCTTATTGATTTTATAATCAGCTAAAGTTATCAATAATGTAGATAAAAGGACAAGAATCCCTCCTGCAATGGATTGGACGTGCATTGTTTCTCCAAGCCATATCACAGCTATTGGCAGACCAAAAAAGGTGACAAGGTAATTTGACAGGGCAACCTGCATCGCATCCAGAATCTTCAGCGCCTTGAAAAACAGAACCATTGACAGAAAGTTATGGAAAACTGTAAGAAGAGTCATCCCTGTCCAGGTTTGTATTGTAAAATCAGGTATCCCTGCGAAAACATCCCTTTCAAAATAAAATACAAGTGGCGATAGCAGGACGACAATTACGACGTAAGTATAAAACACCATCTCAATTTCACTATATCGTGCTGAAATCTTTTTACATCCGACATTGTAATAAGAATTACCCACTATTGACATGAAGATGAGAAGATTCCCTACAGCATATTCTGAACTGAAGTTAAGCTGTCTGATATCACTGCCTGAAATAAGGATAACACCGGCTATTGCAATAACGAAACTCAGCCACCTGATCCTGTTCATTTTTTCCTTCAATAAAAGAAAAGCCAGCAAAGCTGTGATAACAGGCAGGCAGAGTGTCAGAATTGCCGCGTTGCTTGCAAGCGAATATCTTGTACCCCACGTCATAAGCACCTGTGCCGGGAATGCACCAAGTAAAGCAAGCTGTCCGAAAATCAGGATATCCTGAAATTTTTTCCCGCTCTTTTTAAAGCCTCTTAAAACAAACGGAGCTAAAAGGAGCACTGAAATGAGCATCGGAGCCCAGACAGTAAAATAAGGTCCAACCTGGTCCTGGGTAAGCTTGATGCAGGTAAACTGAAGCGACCACATCAGGTTACATGAAAACAGCAGCACCCAGGAGATGACTATTTTTCTCATAAAAAATCTTCAGCGCGATGCATACCAATCAAATCAGAAACCTGACCGGTTCTATTTCCGGACCTTTTTTGCAGTATTCCTTACCCCTTCAATAATCATATCAAGATCATTCTTGGTCAATCGCGGATGCATGGGAAGGTTAAACTGCCGTGCATAAAAGAAATTCTCAGCATTCCTGCATAGTTTATCAGGATAGTTGTACTTCTTTTTCAAACCCGTAAAATGATATGTCGGCTGGTAGTGCAGGATTCCCTGAATACCCTCTTCCTGATAGAGTACCCGCAGGAATTCATCGCGTGAAGCTCCGATAATTTCAGGCTCAACACAAAGTGTGTAGAGGTGAAATGCATGAACACCGTTCGGATCTTCATATGGAGGGGTCACTCCTTTTATCCCTTTCAGACCTTCATTCAGATAATGTCCGTTGAACCGCCGTTTTTCAACCAGCATATCCAGTTTCATCAGCTGAGCCCTTCCCACCGCAGCCTGAGCCTCATTCATCCTGTAGTTATTACCCCACTTACCATCGTCGTCAATGACATCAAAGTGTGAAGGGATCCAATAGTCCTTAACATCTTTCTTTTCGAGCCTGTGACCTCCGAACTCCCAGACTGTCTGAGCCGGATCCCAGTGAGTTATACTCATGACCCTCATCCTCTGAATTTTATCGGTCAAAGCATCATTATTGGTTGTAATCATTCCCCCCTCACCAAGGGTAACCATGTTTTTCAGTGAATGAAAGCTGAAACACCCGACATCCCCGATGCTTCCTGCCTGTCTGCCTTTGTATGTTGCCCCATGGGCATGAGCGCAATCTTCAAGCACAAAAAGTTTATATTTCCGTGCTATCTCCATAATCGGGTCCATATCGCACATCTGGCCGCCGTAATGAACGACATAAATCGCCTTTGTCCGCTTTGTTATGAGTTTTTCGATCTTCCCGGGATCAATATCGTAGGTCATTGGGTCAATATCAGCATACACCGGTTTTGCTCCTTCCTTAAGGATAACAAGCGAAGTGGCAATGAATGTTATTGGTGTTACAATCACTTCATC
>CAYPKL010000142.1:0-3787 GCA_964411285.1 uncultured Rikenellaceae bacterium | reverse complement strand
AAGGGTTTTCTGGCATCTGGATGATAAATTTATCGGAACCACAAAAAATATTCATCAGATTGAGATCCTTTCCGGAGAAGGAAATCATGTTATCACTGCGGTTGATGAAGACGGGAACAGTATAAGTTGTTCTTTCATGATTATCCGGTAGCTGCAGTGGCTCTATCAATAGTATTTTGATCATATTTGTTTTACTTAGTGTTCTTAGTGCTTACCTTTGCGATCCCTGTCTGCCTGACGTCAGACAGGCAGGCTTTGTGGTTCAAGGATTTATGTTTAACCACAAAGGACTCAAAGTACATCACAAAGGTGCACAAAAGACTTTTAAAATAGCATCTGTAAATCCTTGCAATAACATGTCCTGAAAAATCGGTATTTTTACTTTTTATGAATAATTTAAATCCCGAAGAATGGTTTCCTGTAGTGGATAAAGATGGAAATACAATTTCCAGAGCTCTCCGCAGTACATGCCATGATGGCAAAAGTATGCTTCTTCATCCTGTAGTCCATCTGCACCTGTTTAATGAAAAAGGGGAGCTTTTTCTTCAGAAACGAGCAATGACCAAAGATCTGCTTCCCGGCTTCTGGGACACTTCGGTTGGAGGCCATATTCATTATGGAGAGAGTGTCGAATCAGCCCTTAAGAGAGAAGCCTGTGAAGAGCTTGGATTGGCTGCCTTTGAATCTGTTTTTTTAAGAAAATATATCTGGGAATCGAACCGGGAGAAAGAGCTTGTCTATTCATATAGAGGAACATCCGGCAATTTCCCGGTTATTGACAGGAATGAAATTGAGGAAGGCAGATTCTGGTCCTTCAGGGAAATTCATGAAAATACAGGTAAAAATATTTTCACTCCAAATTTTAAATATGAATTTGTGGAAATAATAGCAAAAGAATCTTTAAATTTTGGAATTAATAAATCAACAAAACTTTTGATGGATAGAACTGTTAAAATCCTGGTTTTAAATAACGAGATTGAAGCTGCTCTCATTGACGGCCTTCTGAATGAGAAAAATATTCCTCACCTTATACGATCGTATCACGATTCTGCAATGGACGGACTTTGGCAGATGCAATCAGGATGGGGTCATCTGGCTGCTCCTGAAGAATTCAGGGAAGAAATTCTGAAGATCTACAGAGAGATGTCCGAAACAGATTAGTTATCCTCTGGCTTTTTTCCCTTTTTCGAAAGGAATCCTTTCTCAGAACCTTTAATAAGAATAAAATTCACTGTACCTATTATGACCATTGCAAGCACAAACAGCAAATATGCTGTCTTCCAGTTTGACTGTCCGGTCATCATGGTATATTCCGACATCCCTCCTATGCTGGCTAAAAGGGTAAGCGGCATAAACACTGTTGTAATTATTGTTAATCTTTTAACAGTAGCATTTGTTTCGTTTGACATCTGCGTCATCCGGTTATTCAACAGTGAAGTATATAGCTCCATAAGACTGGCCTCAATCTCACGGTAGGTCTCTGTCAGCTCAAAGAATTTGGCAAGATGATCGTAAATATCCCTGAACGGGACAATAGCTTTTTCCGGAATAAACGGGCTGTCGAGCCTGTTGATTTTGACAATTATTTCCCTTTCATGATAAAGGCTTTTTCTAAGCGCCACAAGATTGCGCCGGAGATGTAAAAGCTTCATAGGCTGGAACTCAGAAATGTTCTCCAGCAATATATCTTCAGCGTTTTCAAGCTCGTCCTCCATTGTATCAAATGAGCTGTATTTCTGGTCAACCAGGAAATCAATCACCTTATGTAAAAGCCAAACAGGACCTGTTTTTGCACCTGATATATCATTTTCAACCAACGACTCAATCTTTTTTAAAGGTTCCCTCTCTTCTGAATTATGACCACTCACGGTTATTATAAAGTTTTTCCCTATGAAAAGGTTGATTTCATCGAGAAACAATTCGCCGTTTTGATAATAGAATGCATTAAAAAGTATGAACGTGTTGTTCGGGAAATTTTCCATTTTCGGAACCTGCTTTTCATCAAAACAGTCTTCAACAGATAAAGGGTGTATCCCGATAAGATCTGTAAGAATGCTGAGATCCTGCCTTTCCGGCTTGTAATAATTGAGCCAGATATAACTCCCTTCGCTTAATTCTGCAATAGCATCCTTAACTGTTTTAACTCCATAGAAATGACCCTGAGGAGAAATATGATAAAATCTTGATTCTGACATTTCATTTATCTTTTTTATGCGGTAATTAATTTCCTTGTCTTGTTACAAAACTGAATCCAAATTACAAAAAAAGTCTGGAGTGGGCTAAAGTTATAAAGAAGTTTGGAGTACTTAAAGTTTGGAGTACTTAGAGTTATCAACTTTCGGCACTTTAGGCACTCCAGGCACTCTTTTTCATTTTTTTAACAATAAAAATGACAATATATCATAAATGAAGCTATTTTTACCACGTTTTAACTGGGAACGGAACTAATTGTAAATTATCAGGTTCTATTAATGTTTACTCCGGATCATCTACTTTGGCTTGAGCATTGTGCCGTTATTTTTTTCATGACATTCCTTCATGAAGACGCCGCAATCCTTGCCGCAGCATTTTCCACTGTCGAGCATCGGTTACCAATATGGATGGCTTACGTAAGTGTTTATCTTGGGATAGTAACAGGTGATATCTTAATTTATGGCCTTGGCCACCTGGCTCAGAAGAACAGATGGCTGCGGGCAAAGATAATAGGCCCTAAAGTCGAACGCGTGCATCTCTGGCTTGATACCCATCTTGTACGCGTACTTGTTTTATGCCGGTTCACACCCGGTTTACTATTTCCTACATTCGTTGCCTGCGGTTGGTTCAGAATCTCTTTCCCCCGGTTCGCAACTGTATCCATACTGGCAGGAGCCATCTATTCTTCAATCGTTCTTACAATTATTATCCTTTTCGGCGACCTGGTCTTAAACAAGTTTGGCTACTGGGCATGGGGTGCTCTTGCACTTATTCTGGTAGCCTGGGCCGTCCGTAATTCATTTAAATCGCGCTGGAGCACGAAAACAGAAAAGGCTATGGGAGATCTTCCTCCTTCATTTTTTGAGGTGTTTAAAAAATATATGCCTGACATGAAACATAAGTTTCATGGAATGCCAACTCTTGATGATCTGAAAAAGACCGTCGGGTATGCCGAGCATATTCCCAATAGTTTACTTTATATTCCGGTCGGGCTTTTCTACATTTTGCTCGGATTGCGCTACAGAAGCCTTACACTTCCTTCTGCATCAAATCCAAAAATTGAAACAGGTGGTTTCATGGGCGAGTCCAAGGAATCGGTCATGAGAATGGTGGGAGACAACCAGCAAAAATGGATTTCTGAATTTGTGTCCGTTCATCGCAACGGAGCACCCGGGGATGCTGATCTTGAAACCGCCCTTTCCCTGATGAAAGAGAAAAAGCTGGAATTCCCTATTGTGGCTAAACCTGACATCGGATGGAACGGATATGGAGTGAGGCTCATCGAAGATAAAAACCATTTATTGAAATATATTTCGAATTTTCCTCATAATGAGAAAATTATACTTCAGCGTCCTGTTACTTATGACGGTGAGGCGGGTGTATTTTATGTTAGAATACCAGGAGACTCAAAAGGTAAAATTTATTCAATCACACTGAGATATTTCCCATTCGTGACAGGCGACGGGAAGTCCACCCTTAAACAATTGATCCAGAATGACTCGAGGACCAAATTCCGTGCAGATTATTACCTGGGAGGCAAGTCGGAACATGTCGGGTTCGGGAATGAAGATCTTGACCAGATCCCCAAGGAAGG
>CAYPKL010000141.1:0-6006 GCA_964411285.1 uncultured Rikenellaceae bacterium | reverse complement strand
TTTTTTAAAATTTCAGATAATAAGAAGGTTTTTTTTTGAATTGATTCTTTTTTTTCTAAATTTGCACCGCCAAAATAACAGGAAGATTCAGTAGCTCAGTTGGTAGAGCATCCCGCCTTGCGGGAGGGTCCTGTGTTATTTAAGATTGATAATTTGATTCAGTAGCTCAGTTGGTAGAGCACATCCCTTTTAAGGATGGGGTCCTGGGTTCGAATCCCAGCTGGATCACAAGACAAACGATGCTCCGCAAGGAGCATTTTTTGTTTTATAAGCGGAATAAGAATTCAGGTTCTTGAATCCGATCCTATGGGGATAATAATTTTTTGCATTTAGTCTGATTGTGATCTAACTTTGATAATGAAATAAATAATCCTCAGATGTCAAGCATCATTGAAGGATATAATTACGACATCTTCATCAGCTACCGTCAGAAAGACAACAAAGGCGACAGGTGGGTGAGTGAGTTTGTCGAAGAACTGAAAACCGAACTCGAATCAACTTTCAAAGAAGAAATTAGCGTTTACTTTGATATCAATCCACATGACGGTTTATTAGAAACTCATGATGTGAATGCTTCTCTGAAAGATAAACTGAAGTGTCTTGTTTTCATCCCGATCATTTCACGTACATATTGTGATCCCAAATCTTTTGCCTGGGAACATGAGTTTAAAGCCTTCATTGAACAGTCATCGAAAGATCAGTTTGGATTAAAGGTAAAACTACCCAATGGAAATGTGGCAAACAGAGTTTTACCTGTTCGAATTCATGACCTGGATAGTGAAGATATTAAATTATGTGAGTCGATACTTGGTGGAGTACTTCGTGGTCTTGAATTTATTTATAAAGAACCAGGGGTAAATAAACCTCTCTCTTCCGGAGATGATGAAAGGAAAAACTTAAACAATACTAAATACAGAATCCAGCTAAACAAGGTAGCAAATGCGATAAAAGAGATTGTTTCAGGATTAAAAATGGGTGCGGTTTTATCAGGGAAAGAGGAGTCCGAATCGCGGATGCCATGGGAGGAAGTCAAAAAAGAGGATAGAAAGAGAGAGAAAGCATTAACTTCTGGGTTAAACAGGAAGAAGTGGTTATCCAGTGCTGTTTTAATTGCGCTAATATTAGTATTTGCTGCGGTATATGCTTATCCAAAATTATTCAGACGGGACACTCTGGAAAGATTGAGATCACCAGGAGGAAGAATTTCTGTTGTAGTAATTCCATTTCAAAATATGACCAATGATACTATTTGGGATATCTGGCAAAATGGAATTCAAAATGAATTGATATCATCTTTGACAAACTCTAAAGAATTAAAAGTCAGACAAACAGAATCAGTAAACGGTTTGATTAAGAGTAAAGGGCTGACTAATTATGCTTCAATTACGCCTTCTTTAGCAAGCTCTTTATCAGAGCAACTGGATGCTAATGTCCTGGTCTTTGGCAGTATAAAAGAAGCGGGTGACTTAATTCGTTTAAATGCTCAACTGATTGATCCAAATACTGAGGAAGTATTTAAATCCTTTCAAATAGAAACTTCTTCCAGAGAAGATATGATTTTTACCGTCATTGATTCACTTTCGTGGATGGTAAAAAATTTTCTCATATTATCTAAGTTGAGAAATGAAGCATCAATCGATTTTCAGAGTAGTTCATCTACCACTTCTCCTGAAGCATACAGGGATTTTATTTTAGGGAATAGAGCTTTTTATATAGGAGATTATTCCTCAGCAGTAAAACTGTATTCATTGGCTCTGGCTATTGATTCAAATTATTTGTTAGCAATCTCAATGATGTCTGTAGCTTATTATAATCAGGAACTTTATAATCAGGCAAGAAATTGGTGTTTTAAAGTTTACGAAAAAAAAGATCAAATGCCCATAGCCCAAAATTTGCACATAAATTGGCTTTATGCCATGCTATTTGAAACACCAAATGAAGAGATCAGGTATTTAAGGCAGGAATTGGAAATTGATAATCAATTGCCAGCTCATTACTATGAATTAGCTCTCTGTTATTCGAAATTGCATCAATATGATAATGCAATTCCTATTTATAAGAAAGCTCTTGATATTTATAAAAAATGGGATTCAAAACCCATGTGGGTATATAATTATATTGAGCTTGGTATTGCATATCATAAAACTGGACAGTTTAAGAAGGAGAAAAAGCTATATAAAAAAGCAGAACAAGATTTTCCTGATAATTCTGACCTTATCTGCAGACAGGCAGTTCTATCAATAACCGAAGGAGATACAATTTCAGCTAACAGATATATCAATAAATATATATCAATCCTTAAAAACAATTCCACAACTAAGACAGACATTGCTTCTGGATTAGCTTCTATTTATTCTGATGCAGGTATACTCGATGAAGCAGAGAAATATTTTCGACAAGCTCTCGCTTTAGAACCTAAAAATTTAAGAAACCTGAATAATCTGGCTTATTTCCTTATTGATAATGGTAGAAATATAAATGAAGGTTTAGAACTCAACAAAAAAGCGTTGGAATCAAGTCCAGAGAATAATGCTTTTTTACATTGCAAAGGCTGGGGTCTATATAAACAAGGGAAATATCAGGAAGCATTGGAGGTACTTCAGAAAGACTGGGATTTAAGAATGAAAAATGACATATATAACCACGAGGCGTATCTTCATCTCGAGGTAGCAAAAAATGCTGCTGCAAATAAGAAGAATAATAGTTCGAGCACCAGCTAGGATCACAAACATACGATGCTCCTGATGGACGATATCTCCCGGGCTCACCCAATTTTATTAAGGCGGTCAATTTATCTTTCAATTCTTCGCTGGCGTTGGGTATGCTGGTGGTGTTATTTTTATTTCACCCTGTAATTCCAGTAATTTCATCGCTTCTTTGACAGCTCTCTCCAATTGAGGATCAATTCCTTTCGAAAGGGAAACAGCATCCTGCCTTACTTCAATATCCGGAGGAACTCCTTCGTTTTCTGCTATCCATTTATTATTGATCGGATCAAAAACTGCATTGTCAGGAGCAGTAAGGCCACCTCCATCGATTAAAGCGTAATGAACAGATGATTTTACAAGGCCTCCCCAGGTTCGTGTTCCGATCAGCGGTCCTGTCTTTTGCTGACGAAATACCCATGGGAAAAAATCACCACCCGAGCCGGACATTTCATTTATCAAAAGTACTTTGGGTCCGAGAATCCCGGCTGGCAAACGGAATGGGACTCCATTTGGCGCTTCGTTTGTAATTGATGCCCTTAATGTACGATTCATCAGATCAACCATATAATCATCCAGAAGACCACCTCCGTTAAAGCGCTCATCAATTACGGCGCCTTTTTTATCCTGCTGGGCAAAAAAATACCGGTTGAAAGATACAAAACCACCACTGCTTGTATTTGGGACCCATATATATGCGAGTTTCCCATCCGATAATTTATCTACAAAACGCCTGTTATCTTCCACCCATGCCCTCTGCCTTAAATTAAACTCACTGGCAATAGGTTTTACGACTTCCTGCCATGCTCCCGTAAAATCTGGAGTTTTATTTATATGAAGTGTAGTCTGGATATCCATCGTACCATCGAGGAACATAAAAGGATCATCCGCAACAGTTAGTTCTCTTCCATTGATACCAACAAGATAATAACCCTCCTCGATTTTTATCCCCGGTCTGTCAAGTGGGCTTGACAATTCAGGGTTCCAACTTTCAGTAGTGTAAATACGTTTGATTTTCCAGCGATTGTTTTCAGCTGTCAGATCAGCACCCAACAACCCGGCAGATGATCTGTCTACTTCAGGGTAATCACCTCCAAAAACAAAACTGTGTCCTACTGAAAGTTCACCATTCATCTGATCAAGAATATAAGTAAGATCGGTGCGATGCCTGACATAAGGGATCAACGGAGAATACTTTTCATAAACTTCATTCCAGTTTCTTCCGTGCATACCGGGATCATAGAAATAATCCCTTTCATATCGCCATGCTTCTTCAAAGATCTGTTTCCACTCTGCGGACAGATCAAGCTGTGTCTTTAGAGTGATTTTAACGGATTTACCATCACTCCCTGTTGGTGAAGAAGTATTCATTATCTTCCAGTCGCTCCCGATCCTGGCAAGCATCTTGTTTCCATCGCTTGAAACGGAAACCTGGCTGGCGCCACTCACAAATTCCTTTGCTTCGCGTTTTTCCAATGTGAATTTCTGGAGTACGAGGCCGCTTACACCATCTTTCTGTTCACCGATGAATAGTGTGCCGGCAGGGCCGTCTGTTATCAAGCGGTAGTTACCTCTTGACAAAGGTATGGAAACAGTCCTCCGTTCAATATTTTTGAAGTCAATCAGTACAGGTACCGGTTCTTTGGCTGCTGTTTTAATGGTGTCCTTATCCACCTTTATTTCAGGCAATTTCCCTTTTAAGGTCTTCTTAGCATCAGCTTCCGGTTTTTTCTCTTCTGATACGGCTTCTTCATCACTGCGGGGCTTAAATGGTGAAAGATCCTCCTTTTTCAGGTTGATTGTATATGCCCCATAAACCGGATCAGAGGTTATTGCGCTTGTGTTAGCCCATCCTGAGCCTAGCGCAAGGTTTGTACTTGCCAGGAAATAGAGATGGTGCCCATCCCTGTCCCAGGCAGGAGAAAAAGAATCTGCAAATTTGTTGGTCAAAGCATATATACTGTCATTTTTTACCGACCATACCTTAATTTGCCTGAAATTGTTTATTCCTGTTTTCGTATATGCCAACCATTTGGAATCATGAGACCATGTGAGCCCCATATTGCCTCTCTCGTTGTTGTCTCCCGCGACATCTGCAGTTTTTATAGTTCCTTTTGCCACATCCACTATCCTGATTCTTACTTTATCATCGGTGAATGCAATCAGCTTACCATCAGGCGACCAGGCTGGCTCCCAGGCCATCTTTGATTCACCGATTGAAATGCTCCTTGGCTTTGATAGGCCGTCCTGTGATCCTATAAGCAAAGCATATCCTCTGCCGCCTGCATCCGAAAACCAGGCCACCTCACTCCCTTTGGGAGACCAGACTGGAGCATGATCGGCAACTCCTGATGTTTGGGTCATGTTTCTTGGATCTCCGTTTTCCGCAGGAATTGTAAAAATGTCACCACGTGCTTCCATGATGACCCTCTTGCCAGTTGGTGAAAGAGAAACAGAACCTATACTCTTTGTTACATCTACCCATTTTGTTTCTGCCCACGGAAAATCAGCAGCTATTGTTATATCTAACTGCTTTGATTCATTTGAGGAAAGATCAAGCAGATGAATATAACCATCACGCTCAAATGCAAGCTTGTTCCCGAAACCACTCAGCCATTTAATATCTGATCCTGTTAAGTTTGTAACTTGTTTCAAATCACCTGAGTCAGGTGAGTAGGACCAAATATTAGAGGTCCGATCGCGATCCGACAAAAAGTAGATAGTGTTACCCAACCACAATGGCAGAATATCCATGGTTGATTCATTCGGTAAAAGCTTTTCAGCCTGATCGGTCAGATTCAAAATCACCAATGGCGTATTCTGACCTCCGCGATAATGGCGCCACTCCACATCCCAGCGTTGTATCCTGTCAATTACAATCTGTTTACCATCCGGAGAAAAAGATCCATCAGAGGCCCACTGGTTGGTTAACACTGTAGAAGGTCCCCCTTCCGCAGATACTGTCCACAAACGAGCAATTCCGGTTGGTGCATTATCTCTTGAGTTTGAATAAAGTACAAGTTTGCCATCAGAAGACCATCCACAAACCGAAGCGGGGCTCGGATGCCAGGTAAGTCTTTTTGGCGAACCTCCTTCAATAGGAACAATATAAACAGCCTGGTTACCCGATCTATTCGAGTTAAAAGCAATCCACTTCCCGTCAGGAGAAAATTGAGGATTGCTTTCAACGGCAGGAGTGCTGGTAAGCCGAAGGACTTCCTGATTATCGAGATCAGTGACCCATATATCGCCCCCATAAGCAAAAGCGACGTGTGTTGAACTTAAAGCAGGCTGGCGCAAT
>CAYPKL010000140.1:0-3395 GCA_964411285.1 uncultured Rikenellaceae bacterium | reverse complement strand
TCCGGGACCTTTAATATGGACAAATGAAGCGCATCCGGTTTTTGCGACTGAGTCAGCTATAAGTCCATCGGAGGCATTATCCAGAATTATTGCCGGATCATTTCCCTGTACTAATCCCTGACGACCCGAAAAAGATCTGATCTCAAAATCGGTTACCTCTTTCAGAACCAAAGCGCTTTGCCATGCAGCTTCAGCCGGATCTTCACTCCACACAACAGATAAATCGCGGATCTTAAGACCTCTGAGGTTTTCAAAATACATGGCGTGTGTAGCACGTTTGTCTTTTGCATCCTCATGAAGCATAGATACCTGGACGTTATTAAATCTGATATTTTCAAGGTTTTGATCAGGATGACCTTTAATAATGCTGGTTCCCCGGACATTAGAAATAATTGTATCAATAACAATATCCTTTATCTGTCCCAATGCTGATGATTTCTCACGCCTGCTCAGCACAAATTTGCATAATTCGGCGCTTCCCCACCAGTTCCAGTGCCTCCTGTTAGTTTCAATGGTGAGGTTGCTGAATATAACATTACTTACGGTGGCGCCATCCTGAACGTTTATCCCGAACCCTTTATTGGAATTCCTGATTGTACAATTATTGAAAAGAACATGCTTTATATCCGCATATGTCTCTGTACCAATCATAAGCGGGGTGGATGATGAGGCTAGAACACAGTTGGTCACGACAATGTTTTCGACAGGATTAACCTTGTCCTGTCCTTCTTCCTTCGGTGTTTTCAGCACAATTGAGTCATCCGCAGTAATAATTATTGAATCGGATATTGTCACATTTTTTGATGAGCAGATATCTATGCCGTCGGCATTAACGCCCTTCTCAAGGTCGGAGAAAATATAAACGCCGCGAACGGAAACCCTGTCGCAATCGTTTAGGCGTATATTCCAGAGCGGTGAGTGAACCACCGAAATATCACTTATAAGAACATTGGTGCAATTATTCAGAATGCACATGAAGGTTTGCATACCTTTGCGATAAAATCGCCGCATGTCAATCCCGGCTATCCTGGCAATTTCTATTTCGACGGCAAATTCAGGATCAACACCCCGCATTTCCACAAAATCATAATCAGCCAATCCATCGAGGGTTCCTTTCCCTGTCAACGATATATTAACTGCTCTTTCAGCAAAGATAATTGTACGTGCTCCTTTGATAAAATCGTTCCTGTCCTGGCTCAGATAGAGTGTTGCGCCTGCTTCCACATTAAGATTTACATTGTCTTTCAGCTGAATTGTGCCGACAGTATAATCCCCGGGGGGCACATAAACCGTCCCCCCTCCTGCATTTGTGCAGGCATTCACTGCAGCCTGGATCTGCAAAGTCGCCTTTTCACTCCGTTTCCCTGCTGCACCGAAACTCCTCACATTAAAAATATGGCTGGCAGCTGCATCTGCGGGATCAGAAAATCGATCTGTAAAAGACCCAAGCAAGCCGGCACCCGCAATAACGGTTCCGTTTTTTATAAGGGTCCGGCGATCAAAGTTTTTCATAAAATCTTTTTTACTTTTCACCCTGTAAGGATTTAATGTAAATTATGGTCTCTTTAAATTTTGGGTAATTTCCAGGGATCCCTGTAGCTGGGAACCAGATATGAGTTTGCATCGCTATCGTTGGTAAACTTTGTGCCATCCCATACAAGTTTTTTCCCGGTACGGTAAGCAATGTTTCCCAGGGCCGAGAATTTGGCTATATGAGCACCTATTTCAATACTGGCATTGGTGTTGGGATTACGGCTTGCAATGCATTCGAGGTGATTTTTAACATGATTTGCAAGTCCCTGCCCTGTTCCCTTTTTCAATGGCAAGGCTTCCATCCTTATCTTTCCATTGACTTTTTCTGGTATCACTTCCCATCCATTCCGGTCAATTACCAGAGTTCCGTTTTCTCCGACAAATCCCAGACCATGATTACGTCCATAGGCACCATCATCAATCCCTATTGCATGGTCCCAAAGTACGTTGAATCCGTCAAATTCATATAAAGTCTGCAGGCTATCAGGTGTTTCACAGGCGTCATCGGGATAGCCATATTTGCCACCCATTGCCATAATTGACTTCGGAGCAGTTACATTCATTCCAAACAGGGCATAATCGAGAAGATGGACGCCCCAGTCTGTCATAAGGCCGCCAGCATAATCCCAGAACCAGCGAAAGGTAAAGTGGAAACGGTTCCGGTTGAATGGACGGTTTGTGGCAGGACCGAGCCACATATCATAATCAACTCCTGCAGGAACAGGCTCATCGGCAAGGACAGGAATAGATGGACACCAACCCTGGTACGAAAAGACTCGTACAAGCCTTATTTTGCCAAGCTTTCCTGAACGGATGAATTCAACTGCCTCCTGCCAGTGAGGATCGCTTCTCTGCCACTGACCAACCTGTACAATTCTTTTATTTTTTTTGGCAGCGGCTACCATCAGGTTGCATTCTTCAATAGTCCTGCCTATAGGTTTTTCACAATAGACATCCTTGCCTGCCTCGCAGGCAGCGACCATTTGCAGACAATGCCAGTGATCGGGAGTTCCTACTATTACCAGGTCAATATCTTTGTTATCAATAAGTTTCCGCCAGTCTTTGTAAAGGTTCGCCGGCTTCCTGCCCCTTTTTTTCTCCACATCAGCGGCCCTCTTGTTCAGTACGCTATCATCAATGTCGCAAAGTGCAATACAATCCACCTGATTATTGTTGAGAAATTCAGTCAGGTCGCTGAATCCCATGCCGTTACAGCCAATAAGCCCTACATTGATCCTGTCGGATGGGGCACATCCTGCAATGGCTGATGAAAATGAAGGGGCAAGGCTCAGCCCTGCAGTGGTGATTGCTGTGTTTTTTAAAAACAGACGTCGTGTTGTCATGATGAAAATTGATTTATATTTATGATTCAAGATACCTATTATTTTTTAATTGGGACTTCGGGTGATTTCATAAAAAAAAACAAAAATGCTAAATCCTTCAATCATGAAAAATCCAGCAGTAATTTTGATCCTTTTCATCCTGATTTCCTGTAATCCTCAGAAGAAATCAGAAAATAATAACCTTGTAAAATATGATCCGTTTCCACTGGAGGTTCCTGAACAGAACTCGCTCATGGCCCAATGGGAAAAGAAGGCGGTTCTCGAAACAAAGCTTGTTGATGACATGGAGAAAGACGCAGGATGGCAGGTAACAGGTATTGGGGAAATGAGCTACACCGGAGAACGGGCCAAAGACGGCAAACGGTCGCTGAGATTCCGTACCTCTCTGCGTGATGAGGAACATTACCGGAAAAACAGGAGCAAATGGGATTCATTTGAAGGTGGACAAGGTGGTTCATCGTCAGTCAGGATGCAGTTTAATAAACCTCAGGACTGGTCAGGGTTTAACAGGCTGTCGTT
>CAYPKL010000139.1:0-2620 GCA_964411285.1 uncultured Rikenellaceae bacterium | reverse complement strand
TGGGGCGGAACATCACCATATGATTATTCAATTGACGGCACGAATTTCCAGACGTCAGGCACCTTTAACCTGCTTGGAGCCGGCCCCGATACAATTATTGTCAGGGATGCTTTAATGGCTATATACAGGATCCCATTTGATATCACAGAACCTGAGCCTCTTGAAATCACATTTTCAACCACAAATGTATTGTGCAGAGACGGAGCATCCGGTACCGCTACAGTGAGTGTAACCGGAGGTACCGGACCTTATAGTTATGAATGGAATACTTCTCCTTTACAGACTTCTGCTACAGCAGCAGGTTTGAGCGCCGGAAATTATATTGTCTCAGTTACCGACAGCCATGGATGTAATACAACTGGTAATGTCGTTATTTTACAACCTTCGGATGAAATTTCTATAACACTTACTCAGGTAAGTCCTCAATGCGCGGGAGGAGGAAACGGTAGCGCCACAGCACAGGTAATTGGAGGTACTGGGCCTTACACTTATTCATGGGATACAAGTCCTGAACAGACAACTGCTACCGCTACCGGACTTAGCACCGGGAGTTATACAGTTACCATCACCGATTTCAATGGTTGTATTAAGTCCGGTTCGGTGGCCATTACTGAACCGGAGCCGATAGTTCTGGATCATTCAGCTACTGTTGCATCCTGCCCTGATGCAGCAGACGGGTCGATTACTCTTACTGTTACCGGAGGTACCGCTCCCTACAATTTTATTTGGTCGGATGGTGCAATAACACAGAACAGGACAAATATAAAACCGGGGACATATAGTGTGGTTGTCACTGATATGAATTCCTGTGCAAAAGCACTCGAAGCAGAAGTTGATTTTACAGGCACTTTTGAATGTGTGGTGATTCCTCAGATTATTACACCTAATAATGACGGATATAATGATACCTGGATATTAAAGAACATTGATTTGTATCCTGATGCGGAAATGCTGGTCTTTAACAGATGGGGTAAGCTCATCTTCAGAACTAAAAATATTTCTGACAATCCCTGGGACGGAAGATACGATGGAAAGTTGGTTCCGACGGATTCATATCATTACATTCTTTATCTGAATGATGGTTCCGAGCCAAAATCAGGAGTAATAAGTGTTATACGGTAAGTATGTTAAAAATGAAGCAGTATAAAAATATGATCCATTTAAGAAATATCATTCCGGTCGTAGTTCTGACATTCATTTTTGGGACAGCTGAAGCGCAGCAGTTGCCGATGTACAGTCAATACATCATGAATGGGTTTTTGGTTAATCCTTCCTTTACAGGTGCGGATGGTTATACTTCGGTTAATCTTACTGTAAGGGAACAATGGGTTGGCATGGCTGATGCGCCAAGCACCTATGCTTTAAGTTTCCAGACCCGGTTGCTGAGAAACAGTTACATTTCCAAAAATACGACTGTAAAAAAGAAGCTGATCCGTCCAACCAGAGGAGGACAGGTTGGCCTGGGAGGATATTTGTTTAATGACAGGAATGGAATAATGATGAGGACAGGTATGCAGGCGGCATATTCATATACGATTCCTATGGGGGAAAATCAAAATGAGTACAGGAAAAATCTTTCATTTGGGTTGGCGCTCATAGCTTACCAGTACACAATCGATACCGACGGATTAATTTTTGATCCGGACGATCCTTTGCTGAACAATTACGACAGGTCGGTATTCATCCCTGATTTTAATTTTGGGATGAACTATACAACTCAGAAATATTATGTCGGGTTTGCAATGACAAACCTTTTACGAGGATCTGTTATGTTCGGCAACTCTTCGCACATGGAAAATTCAGAACTGGGTCATTACTTCCTGACCGGTGGAGTTAAGGTGCCTCTTGCAGCCAACTGGATGCTTGAACCATCGGCATTTATAAAATCATCAGACATGCTTTTTAAAGCAATACAACTGGATCTTACAACACGAGTTTATTACAAGAACGATTACTGGGCAGGAGTATCCTATAGAACGAACGATGCTGTAATACTTATGTTTGGTGTTAGATACGACAGGTTTTACTTTGCTTATGCTTTTGATTTTACATTAACTGATATCCGGAAACAAAGCTTTGGTACGCATGAACTTACTCTCGCTGTAAAATTCGGTACCAATGCCAGAAGATACCGTTGGCTGAATGCTTATTAAAACAAATCTGTTAAGCGTAACAGGCGCACTCGTGCTGCTTTTTATTTGTTTTACTTCAGGAAATGCACAAGAAGACACTCTGTCGGCACATGTGCGACTGATGTTTTACAATGTTGAAAATCTGTTTGATACATATGATGATACGTCAACGAATGATAATGAATTTCTGCCGGGCGGAGTCAGACGATGGAACCATTACAGATACGATAAAAAGATCGATGCAATCTATAAGACAATTTCTGCTGCCGGAGAATGGTCCCCTCCGGCGGTAGTTGCTTTTTGCGAGGTGGAGAACAGGCATGTTCTTGAGGACCTTATATACGGTACGTATCTTTCAAGGTATAATTATGGAATTATCCATGAAGAATCGCCGGATGAGAGGGGAATTGATGTATGTCTTATTTACAGGAAAGATCTTGTGAAGATTATTGATACAAGATCGTGGATACCTGACAAGGTTAATAGGG
>CAYPKL010000138.1:0-2671 GCA_964411285.1 uncultured Rikenellaceae bacterium | reverse complement strand
AAACGGATGGAAGACGGATCACTGGCAGTCGGACTATTTAACCGGGGAGTGAAGAAAGCAAAGGTAACAGCGCAATGGCCGGACCTTGACATTACCGGGAAACAAAAGGTTCGCGATCTATGGAGGCAGAAGGACCTTGGTACTTTCAATGAAAAATTCACCGCTGATGTTGCCCCTCACGGAGTTGTTATGGTCAGACTGTGGCCGGAGAACTAATCAGGAATTGTCTTTATAAAATAAGGTAAGAAATATGAATGCCAAACACATTAAAATCATTTTGCTGGGATTGCTGTTATGCCCGGTACTTTACAGCCAGACAGAGTATTCGGAAGAATTAATGTCGCTAATGCGAATCGACCTGTTACCTCAGCATATAAATAATCTGAATATCCGGCAGGTCTCAAGCTATGATACAACCGGCGGTAACGACGACGGTTTTTCCGGCAGATTTTCATATTTAAGGAAAGAAAAAAACAGTCTTGTCATAGCCGAGCTTAAAGGACCGGGTACTATTAAAAGGATCTGGACGCCTACACCAAGCGAAGATACTATTCAATTCTTTTTTGATAATGAGAAGGAGCCCAGGATTAATATAAAATTCATTGAGCTCTTTAACGGTAATGTATATCCATTTTCAAGACCTGTAGTTGGAAATGAAGTGGGCGGATATTATTGTTACCTGCCTATCCCTTTTCGAAATGCCTGTAAAATAGTATTGAAGGGAAAAGTAATGCAATTTATACAGATAGATTACGCCACAGCTGAAAGGCCGGATAACCGGACCTCCTTTCCAAAAAAGCTTTCTGGCAGGGAGATGGAAATCCTGGAAAAAGTAATTGAAACCTGGAAAAACACCGGGAAAGGTGTTCCTGACCTTCTGAAGTTACCATCCGGAGAGATACAAAAAAAATCAACCACCATGCTGCTCAGGCCGGGCGAAGAATCAAGCCTGTTTGATGATGCAGATGGCGGCAGGATAATAGGATTCGAAATTATACCCCAGTCAGATTTTAATAAGTCTTTTAAGGATGTTATTTTAAGAGCCGAATGGGATAACGATAAGGTTCCAGCCATTAACTGTCCGGTTACTGATTTTTTTGGATATGCATTTGGGAAACCCTCAATGCAATCAATGCTCCTGGGCGTAAATAACATGCTCCATTATTGCTTTATACCGATGCCTTACAGTAGCAGGGCTGATTTGAAACTTGTATATCTTAAAAACGAATATAATGCCGGCAAAGAAATTTCATGCAAAGTCACTGTTTACTTTAACAACTCCGGACTAAAACCTGACGAGGGTAAATTGTATGTAAAATGGAACAGGGATAATAATGTAGAAAAGGGGAAACCTTATAAAATTCTTGAAACTACCGGACGAGGGCATTATATAGGGACAATGCTTCAGGCTCAGGGACTGAACTCCGGGATGACTATATTCTTCGAAGGGGATGATGAATGTTATATCGATGGTAAATTAAGGCTTCACGGCACCGGTTCGGAAGATTATTTCAATGGCGGCTGGTATGCTCTTGCCGACAGATGGGATCAGGCATTCAGCCTGCCGGTCCACGGATCGCTGGCCTACTCGATACCCCTGGCACATACCGGCGGGTACCGCTTTTATATTTCTGATAAGCTTTCTTTTGAAAAAAGCTTTAAGCTGACTATAGAACATGGCGGTGTTGGAAACAATATTCCTGCCGATTATACATCAGTTGCGTTTTATTACTGCGACCGCCCTCTGCCTGAAAATGAGAAACCATCTAACGAGTTGTTAACGGCCATAAAATCTCCGAAAACTCTTGAATACTGGCTTGCACTGCTGCCGGTAAGAGCATTTAGCGAAGACTCTGAAATCACTAAAGAGAAATGGACTGATGCTAAAACGAAAAAAGATTATGAGGCCCTTAAATTCTCGGCAACAGAGGACGGATTTATTAAATTCGGACTTGATGTTCCTGAAGATGGTGATTATAAACTTTATATCTCATATTTCAGGGGGAAAGAGTGCGGTAATTTCCAGGTAAACCAGCGTCAGATCCCAATAAAGACATGCCAGGGTTATGCCCCGGAAACAACCTTTATTGAAAAAGAGTATATCGGTACCATGAATATTAAATCTCAAACCAATACCGTAACTCTGACTTTGAAAGGGAACAATTCTTCAAAAGGGCCCAGGTCTGTCGTAGTGCACAGGTTATATCTTGAAAAACTATGAAAGCAACACAATGAAGGTGTATTGAAAATCCTTCGTGTTCCTTAGGGTAACCCTTTGTGTTACTTAGTGGTTAAATATAAATCACCCTAATCTTAGAACTCTTTTTAGCATGAAAAAACTTCTGTTACTACCCTTTTTCTTAATCATTCTTCCTAACCGGATACTTCCCGCGTCACAGGAAAATCTCCGTCGGACTTCATGGGAAGCCGGTTCTCTGCGTTCACCTGCTGATACCTCAGGTCTGATCCCCGGAAAGCTTACCTGTGAGTATTCCGTTAATCCGCTTGGTATTGATATTGCCAGCCCTGCATTAAGCTGGACCCTCCGGTCAGAACGCAGGAACCAGAAACAATCTGCCTATGAATTACTTGTAAGCGATAATGAATCTGAAATCACGAAACCGGTGGGCAATGTGTGGGCCACCGGTAAAATTATGTCTTCACAAACACT
>CAYPKL010000137.1:0-3205 GCA_964411285.1 uncultured Rikenellaceae bacterium | reverse complement strand
TCCGGCCGCAAATTTAACTAATTATCACGTTTGCTCACATATGGCAAAAGTTTTATTAATTTTGTAGGGCAGTATGCCGTTTCATCGCTCTTCGCCACCCGGCTCATGCAGGGATGGCGAAGGGAGGAAAGTCCGGACAACAAAGAGCGCCATACTTTCTAACAGAAAGATATCCGTGAGGGTATAGTAGTGTAACAGAAAATAACCGCCCCCTTCGGCTTCGCTCAGGGGGGAAAGGGTGAAAAGGTGAGGTAAAAGCTCACCGGTACTGGTGGCAACATCAGTAGCCGTACGCCTTATGGGTTGAAAGACCATGTATACCGGCTTTAAGGATTGCTCGTCCGATGCCGGGGGGTAGGTCGTATGATCCTGTCAGCAATGACTGGACAAGATAAATGATGAGAACCGGTTTGACAATCTTTTGCAGATGCCCGAACCGGAACAGAACCCGGCTTACAGGCATACTGCACATAATCCCGGGGACGCATGCGGGGATTAACGTGGGGGCGCACCCGGGGACATTCGTGGGGACGATTGTGGGGACGATTGTGGGGACGATTGTGGGGACGATTGTGGGGACGATTGTGGGGACGCAATGCATTGCGTCCCTACAAAAAATTATTTTACATTAAAAATGGAATCATCCATTGGTTCATTGACTATTACCTCTGTGTATTTGTTAATGAACACCATACCTGATGCTGATGTGGTAGTTGTCATTGGCAAAAGGACTCCGTCAGTTTCAGTGTAATCCGACGGAACCGACTCAAGAGTCACTGCCATTCCTCCCTGATTAACATCTGCAACTGATTTCACTATCAGATTGCTGGCCTTATCAATAAATATCCTGATTACATTGCCTCCTTCAATCGATGCTTTTATCTTGTATGCCGGCTTTCCGTTTACATTTTCCAACCCTTCGAGAGTAAGCTGGTTATTTTTAAGGTAATTATCCAGATAATTATTAAAAACATTGCTTCTCAGCAACTGTTTGGCTTCATCCGCACCCATCTCGATTGGTGTGCTTGATCCGGTCATGGGATTAATCATATAACCTTTTTCACCATCAAAAACCTGGATCATTTCCTGTCCGTTAATACTTGCCACAGATTTTATCTTGTTTGGATTTTTCATATAAATCACCATCGGCATTTCCATGCCCATCATCGACATTTTACCAGTTAGTTTAATGGTCTTCAGACCAGCGATCCTATCAAGTTTATTAGCAACAGTAAAATTCTTTACAATTTCGTCGAGCGTTTGAGCGCTTAAAAAAGTAACACCAAGCAGAAATGTGAAAGTAAGAAATAGCTTTTTCATGAATCAGATTAATTAAGTTTAAAAATTATTTATTGTTTTTCTTATAGCGACCAATTTTATCAGAAGATTCTCCATTTTATTCATTATGAGCATATTTGCCCCGTCAGACTTTGCATTGGCCGGATCAGGATGTGTTTCAATGAATATACCGTCTGCTCCGACACTTATTGCAGCTTTACCGATTGTTTCAATCATCTCCGGTTTTCCGCCGGAGACACCTGTTTCCTGATTAGGCTGCTGAAGTGAGTGGGTAATATCCATTATCACAGGTACCCCTAAATTTTGCATAACCGGAATATTTCTGAAATCAACAATCAGATCCTGGTATCCGAACATATTTCCGCGGTCGGTTAGCATTATCTTATTGTTTCCGGAGTCTTTTACTTTATCCACAGGATGTTTCATTGAGGCGCCTGAAAGGAACTGCCCTTTTTTGATATTTATCCATTTTCCGGTCTTTGCTGCTGCAACAAGCAGGTCTGTCTGCCGGCAAAGAAATGCGGGAATCTGAAGCACATCAACGTATTCAGCTGCCATAGCGGCTTCTTCGGGATTATGAATATCCGTAATTACAGGCACTGAGAATTTGTGCCTGACTTCAGAAAGGATTTTAAGAGCTTTGTGATCGCCTATTCCCGAAAAGGAGTCTATTCTTGACCTGTTTGCTTTCCGGTAAGAGGCTTTAAAAATAAAAGGAATTTCATATTTTTCAGTCAACCTGATAAGGTGTTCAGCAATTCCAAACACAATATCCTCACCCTCCACAACACAGGGGCCGGCAATCAGCAGGAAATTACCGCTATCGTTGTACTTAAGTCCCGGGATATTTATTCCGTTTTTAAACATTTAGTTGTAAATATAATAAAATACTTTCTTAATTATCTTTTATCTCTTTGGATGGGTTCTTCCTCCAAAACCCCGGCAGGCCTGGAAAAAGCCGGTTGCAGAATAATGCAAAAGTCTTACATGAAACCTACTACTTATTATAATCGTAAATTTTATTCCACATGCTGTTAAGCCTCTTTCTTATATCTTCTTCTTTCGCATTCGTCCCCGGTTCATAAAACAAAGATCCCTTTATCTCATCAGGTAGGAAATTATCCTGAATAAAGTTACCTTCAAAGCTGTGTGCATATTTGTAGTCCTTATGGTAACCAAGCTCCTTCATTAGTTTTGTCGGAGCATTTCTTATATGCAGGGGAACAGGAAGGTCGCCTTTTTCCCTGACCATCTCAATTGCATTTTCTATTGCCATATATGAGGCATTACTTTTGGGAGATGTTGCAAGGTAAACGGCAGCTTCAGCCAAAATAATCCTTGATTCCGGCCAGCCGATAACATTCACTGCCTCAAAGCAGGCTTGTGCAAGAAGCAGGGCATTAGGGTTTGCAAGTCCGACATCTTCAGCGGCCAGGATAAGCATTCGCCTGGCGATGAATTTGGGGTCTTCGCCTCCTTCCACCATCCGGGCAAGCCAGTAAACCGCACCATTCGGATCGCTTCCCCTCATTGATTTAATGAAAGCCGAAATAATATCATAATGCTGCTCCCCATTCTTATCATAAAGCGCCAGGTTTTTCTGAACATGTTTCAGAACTTTTTCATTGTCAATTATAATTTTTTCTGATCCGGTCTCACTGGCTTCTGATGATACAACCAGTTCAAGAGCATTAAATAGTTTTCTGGCATCACCTCCCGACACCCTAATTAATGCCTCACTCTCCTTAATTTCTATTTCATATTTTGCAAGATAGATATCTTTCTTTAATGCCCGGTTAAGAATGAGAATCAGTTCCTTTTCACTTAATGGCTGCATGGTATATACCTGGCAGCGTGAAAGGAGGGGAGAGATGACTTCAAATGAAGGATTTTCTGTTGTTGCTCC